>DASYJJ010000311.1:0-5494 GCA_035996605.1 Rhodanobacteraceae bacterium | reverse complement strand
GAGGAATCCGCGCGCGGCGGCGGCATCGGAGATTCGTTGTTGCGCGCGGGCGAAGACTGGGCCCGCTCGGTCGGCTGCGCGCTGGTTCGCGTGCGCAGCCGCGACACGCGCGAGCGCGCGCATCGGTTCTACGAGCGCGCGGGCTACGCGCGCAACAAGGTTCAGCTGGTGCTGCTCAAACCGCTCGGCTGAGGCGAAGGCAACCTAGCGCTTCATTCTTGCGATGTCGGCGCTTCGTGCCGTGTTTCAGCGCTGTCCGGCAGCACGCGCAGGAATGCTGCGCTCGAAGGCCCACAGCGCTTCGAGCTCGGTGTCGGTGAATTTCCCCATGGCCGGCCACGGCATGAACGGATCGATCGCCGAGCCGTCGGGCTTCTTGCCTTCGCGGAATACGCGGTAGAAATCCTCTTTGCTCCAGCTGCCGATACCTGTCGCGACATCGGGCGTGATGTTCAAGGGCTTCGGAAAATCCGGCGGCACTCCCGGAATCGCGCCACCCGAGAAATGTTCACCGTGACAGCCGGTGCACGATTGCGCGAGATAGCGGCCGTATTCGATCGTCGACGCCGTTTCCATGTGCAGGACATGCGCAGCATGCTGATCGATCATGCGCGCCTCGAGCATCGGCAGTTGGCCGAACGCAAACAGCGCGCGTCCGAGCGGACCGATATAGCTCGGCGCGAGTTCGCGATCGACCGGCGGCCTTTGCTTGACGTACGCGATGAGATCCGCGGTGTCCGCATCGGAAAGGCCTGCGAAATCACGTGCCGGCATGAAAAGCAACGCATGGCCGTCGGGTTTGACGCCGTGACGGATCGCGCGCTCGAAATCGCGATCGGCAAAATCGGCGGGAAGACCGCCTTCGCCGCGCGTCACGTTGGGAGCCGCCATGCGGCCGATCGGCGGTGACTCCATCACCACCTTGCCGCCGAAGTCTTTTTCGTGGCATTCCGGACAACCGCGCGTAATCGCAACATGCTCGCCGCGCACGATCGCGTCTGCATCGTTCGGAATCGCGAGCGCGGACTCGTCGATAGCCCAGGTGTCGTGCAGGGCAATCTCGCTGCGCGCGAACACGAAACCTGCGATGGCGAGCGCGACGACCACGAGCGCGATGAGTGCCCGCAACAGATTGCGTCGCATGTTCCCCCCTTGCTGACGCCCCGCAGGATCTTAGCACCGGCCAGTGGCACTGGGCCCCTCGCAGTGCCTAGGCGACGGGCGTCCGCTGCGCCTTTGCGACGGCGCTCAGCTCGGGCGCTGTTTCATTCCGCTTTTCCAGGCGTACACCGCCGCTTGGGTGCGATCGCTGACATTGAGCTTTCCGAGCACGTTGCTGACATGCGTCTTGACGGTCTTCTCGCCAATGCCCAGACGTTCGGCGATCAGCTGATTGCTGAGACCCTCGGCGATCAGCGCCAGAACTTCGCGCTCGCGCTGGCTCAGCGACTCGAGTACTTCACTGCCCGGCGCCGGGCCGCGGCGGAGCGCATCCATCAGGCGCGCGGCAACGCGCGGATGCAGCACCGCTTCGCCGCCGGCCGCCTTGCGCAGCGCTTCGGCGAGCGCGTCGGCGTCGACGTCCTTCAGGAGGCATGACAATGCGCCGGCTTGCACAGCCGCGACGAGCTGCTGCGCGTCCTCGAAGGAAGTCAGCAGCACGACCTGCGTCGTTGGACTCGTCGCGCGGATGCTGCGTGTCGCCTCGATGCCGCCACCGGGCATCACGAGATCGACGAGCGCGACATCCGGATGATGCTTCGCGCACAGCGCCACAGCGCCATCGGCGTCTTCGGCTTCGCCGACGATGGCAAGATCCGCATGCGTTTCGAGAAACGCGCGGATGCCCTGGCGTACGAGTACGTGATCGTCGGCGATGACGACGCGAATCGGAGTGGCTGGCGGGTTCATGCGATCGATTCTCCAATAATCTTTGCGACGCGGGGCATGCTGCGCGTACGCATCATGCCATCTCGGCGTTTGCGCTCCGGATCGGCGCGCCGAGCTTTGGGGCCGCGCGTCTGCGTGCAATCCCATGGCGTGTCGCCGTGCGATAGCGGATTTTTCAAACTGCGCGATCCGCGACGACGAAACTGACCGTAACGCGCGTTCCCTGGCCAGCGGGCGCATCGAGCTCGAAACGACCGCCGGGCAGCGCCTGCGCGCGTTCGCGCATGTTGTCCAGGCCCATGCCGGAAATATGATCGGCCGCGATGCCGCGACCATTATCGACGATCGTCAGGCGGACCCGATCCGCCTCGCGACGGAGCGCGATCTCGATTCGCGTCGCGCCGGCATGGCGCAGCACGTTGGCGAGCGCTTCGTCGACGATGCGCAGCAGCGATTCCTCCTGAGCGTTCGTCAGCGGCGGAAGGTCGTCCATTGCGAACACCGGGGCAAGGCCGCTCGTGTGCGACCAATCGATCGCGCGTGCGCGCAGCCGTTCGATGAACGGAAGCTCGGTGTCGGACGCGCGCAGCTCATCCAGAATCTGCGCTAGCTCCTGCTGGATCTGCTGCGTCAAACGCTGGGCCTGCTCCAGGCGCTCGGAGCCGGGCGTTTCTCCGATCACACGGCGCGCGGTGGCGAGCTGGAGGTTCAGCGCGAATGCTTTCTGCTTGACCGTGTCGTGCAGATCGCGTGCGAGGCGTTGGCGTTCGGCCAGCGTCGCGAGCTGCGCGCGCGAGCGCATGAGGCCGCGAAGATCGAGCGCCATGCGATCGAGCAGCGCCGACAATCCGCCGAGCTCGTCGCGCGAGCCGTCGTTGATCCGGTCGGAAAAATCGCCGCGGCTCCACGCGGTCGCAGCGCGCGCGACGCGGTTCAGCCGGCGCGTCACCCACCACGCAAGGAAGATCGACGAAGCGATGCCGAACACCACGAGAAACGCGAACACGGTGGGCGATTCGAAGCTCGAATCGACCAGCAGATGCCGCCACGGCGGAGGCAGGCGCAATTCGACGAACAACACGCCGAGCACTTCGCCCGCCGCGCCGCGCACGGGCGCGACCACGCGACGGATTCTCTGCGGATTGTCGGCGCCGGTGAGGCGTATCGCGCTGCCGTTCGCGGATGCAGCCGCGCTTGCGGCTTCTGCGGCGGTTGGGACAGCGGGTTTCCAGCGTCCGTCGTCGGTCGAACGTGCGAGCTCGCGTCCGTCCGGCGTCAGCACGGCGGCTGCGAGCGGCGCATCGGCAAGTTCCATCAGCACATAGGATTCGTCGGGCGTCAGGCCGCCGCGCGGTTGCTGCAGACGCAGCACCCAGCCATCGAGCCAGGTATGCAGCGCGACCCGATCGATATCGTCCGAGCCGCGAAGATGCGGCCATTGCGTCGCGAGATCTCCCGCGCCGTGTTCGGCGGCGCGATCGAGGCTGCCGTCCGCGATGCCGCGCATGAATTGCCCGAACTCGAAGATGAGAATCGTCGACTCGACGACGATCAGCGTCGGCACCGACAGCAGCACGTAAAAAAGTGCGAGCTTGGACACGAGCCCACGCAATTGCGGACGGAGGATGGTCATCGATTCGAAAAACCCTGGTCTTCGCCAAGCATACCTGCCGAGCGCGCGCGGGTTTCCCGCCGCGGATCATCCTAACGACCTAAGCCGGGCAGTCCGCCAGACGGTTATCCCGTCGCCGCCGGCAGCCTAGGCTACGAATTATAAATTCGTTAAGTCACGTGCTTCCACGCGATTCGGGAGATTGCAATGAGAACAGCAGGATCGCGGCTGCCCGCCGCCCGGCTCGCTTGTGCTGTTTGCCTGGGTATCGCCGGCGCCGCAGCACATGCGCAAGAAGCGCAGCTACTCGAGCCGGTCGAGGTCACGACCGCGAAGATTCCGCTCGCACTCAGCGAGGTCGCGGCCAACATCACGATCGTGAGCGGAGAGGAGCTGCGCGCTCGCAACGCCACTGATCTGCGCACGGCGCTTTCGCTGGTGGCTGGCGTCGACATCGGGCCGGGCGGCGACGCCGGTCCGACATCGTCGGTGCCCGCGCTGTGGGGTCTTCGCGAATTCGACGCATTCCTGCTCGTCGTCGACGGCATTCCGTGGGGCGGCGCGTTCACGCCGGCGCTGGCATCGCTCAATCTCGCCAATGTCGAGCGCATCGAAGTACTCAAGGGCGCAGCGCCGGTGAGTTATGGAGCAACGAGCTTCGTCGGCGTCATCCACGTGATCCATTACGCCGCGGGCCAAGGTCCGGCGATCGTCGAAGTCGGCGTCGGCAGTCGCGGCAGCGCGCGCATTTCCGCTGCGGTTCCGCTATCGGACGCCAACGCAACGTGGCGGCAGTCGTTGTTGTTCGACGCGGATACCGTCGGACTCAGTGGCGATCGCACCGGCTGGGATCGCGCGCACGTGTTGTATCGCGGAGCCGGCGACTTCGGCGGCGGGCAATTCACCGTCGATGCGGACGGCTCGTTCCTCAATCAGGATCCGCCGAGCCCGCATCCGGAAGAAGACGAAGTCTTGTCACCGCGCGTGCCGCTCGATGCGAACGACAATCCGCGCGGTGCGAAGGCGGACGAGGATCGCGGCCAGCTCGCGTTCGGTTACGTGTTGCCGACCAACGTCGGCGATTGGAGCACGCGGCTCGCCTACGCACGCAGCGTTGCCGACAATGTGCGCGGGTTCCTGCGCGAGGATTTTGCCGACGACGGCGTAACGCACAACGCCGATGGCTTCCAGCAGGACGTGCATCGCACCGAAATCTATTTCGACAGCCACGTCGCGACGCCGCTCAATGATCGGACGACGCTGGTCTGGGGCATGGACTACCTCTACGGCAAAGGCGATCAGGAGAGCAACAACTTCGAATACGCCGTGCTGCCGAATGGCTCGAACGCGCCCGACTGGCGCTCGCTGCACATCGACGAGACGACGCGCCTGGACGACGAGCGCAACTTCGCCGGGTTTTATGCCGATCTCGAATTTGCGATCACCGACGCGTGGCACCTTCAGCTCGGTGGCCGTTTCAACCACACGAACGAAAAAACGAACGGCCTCGAAACCGATTTGACCGGTCCCCAGCCGGTGGTGACCGATGGCGGCAAGGACGAGCGCACCGACAATCGTTGGGCCGGCGCGTTCGGCACGACCTACCGGTTCTGGCAGGACGGTAAGGATTTCCTCACGGTCTACGCGAACTATCGCGACACGTTCAAACCCGCCGTCGTCGACTTCGGCCCCGAAGCGGAATTCGATATCTTGAAACCCGAAGATGCGCAAAGCGGCGAGCTCGGCATCAAGGGCCAGAATCTCGATGGGCATTTCGAGTGGGATTTCTCAGTGTTCCGCATGGATTTCAACAATCTTGTCGTCGCGCAGGACGTCGAAGGGCTGCCCGGGCTCACCAACGCCGGCAAGGAAAAGTTCAAGGGCGCGGAAACCGAAGCGCGCTGGAATTTCGGCAACGGATTCAGCCTCGTCGGCACGTACGCATATCACGATGCGCGCTTCGGCAATTACATCAACCAGGAAGGCGACGAG
>DASYJJ010000310.1:0-7567 GCA_035996605.1 Rhodanobacteraceae bacterium | reverse complement strand
CGCGCAAGTATTCGGAGCGACCAAGTCTGCGAATATCGCTCTCTTTACGTCCGTCATCCCGCTCAAGACTAAAGCCCTCTCCCGCTTCGCGGGAGAGGGCTGGGTGAGGGCAATCTTGTGTCGAGGAGGCGGCCGTGCGTGTCTTTCTCTCCGCTCGCCCTCACCCGCGCTTTCGCGCGACCTCTCCCGCAAGCGGGAGAGGTGAATCAGAGCTTGCCGCTTGGACACGCGACGCCGCATCTACAACCCAAGCACCAGATCCTCCGCCTCGACCCGATCCAGCCGGATCTGATTGGCAAACAGCGAAAACGCCAGCGCACCTGCGAGTCCGTTCGCGTGCTGCACCCACGGCGGCAGATATTTCGGTTGGGCGATGTAGCCGTTGTCGAAATACGGCTGCAACGCCAGCACGTCGTGCAGCGCAAGTTTTCCCGCAAACAAGTTTCGGCAGACCGCGAGGCGCTGGTGTTTCAGCGCCCAGCGGAAAAACGTGTGCACGGAAAGAAGCCCGTGCAGATACACGGTGTCCTTCGTGAACGCAGCGCCACCACCGAGCGGCGCGCCGCGAAACACGCGCTGCGCCGAGGCGAAGCTGTCGGTTTCGTTCTGGCCCGAGTCCATGAAGAACCGGAAAACTTCGATAAAATCCGCACCGCCGAGCGCCATGTCGATCGCGATGATGCGCAGACTGATCCGCTTCATGCGTCCGATGTCGATCGAGCCCGACATCAGCTCGGCGAACACGGCGAGGCCTTCCTGTGTCGCTGTCGTGCGCGGCGAAGAGCGCGCCAGTGACTTCAGATGCGGCTGCTCGCGACCGTTCAACGCGGTCAACGAATGCACGAATGCCTCGTGCTCGACCAGTTGCTGCCGATCGTAACTCGAAAAATTCGTCGCCGAGCGCAGCCGAATACGCGTCGCGCCCGCGGCGGCTTTGGCGATCAGTTCCGGATCGGTCTCGACGCGCACGACGCCGACGCCGAAAAAATCGTCCAGCTGCTTTTGCAACTCTTCGCGAAGTTCGTCCGCCGGAATGGACTCCGCGCTGTCGCCCAATTCGGCCGCGCTGATGAATTCGTCGGCGATCGCGATGAAATGCCGCGCCGCGTCGACGTTGGTGAGCTTGGCCCCCGGCACGCGATCGCTCGGGCGCCCGAACAGGCGTGCGGAATGCTCGGTGATCGCCGGCGTGCCGATCGCGTCCAGGAGCTCGGTCGCGATGCGCCAGGATTGCGCGGTGCGCCGGATATAGTCTCCGAGCGGATGGCCGGGTTCGGCCGCGATCGATATTCCCATCAACGCTTCGCGCGTTTCCGCGAAATCGAAGCGCGGATAGATGATTTCGGGCAAGCGCGCGGTGCCGGCTTTCCACGCCGCCACGAAATCCATTTCGATCGACGCAGGCCAGCTCACCGATTGCAGCAAGCGGATGCCGCGCGTTGCCGCGACCAGACGCCGGTCGAGGTCCGAGTAGACATCCAGATGATCGACGCCAGCCATGCGGACCGATGCGCTTCGTCGCGACATCCCGAAGATAACAGACTGCGCGAGAGCGGCGCATGCCACATCGGGTAACGCCCGCGGCCAAGGAGCCGGCGTATGATCATCTGCAGCCGAGTGCGCTGAATTCGAGGAAATTCCGATGAGCGATGTCGAAGTCGTACGCAGCAAGGATGCCGAAGTCCATTTCCGCGGGTCGCGCTGCATTCATTCGCGCAATTGCGTGCTCGGACGGCCCGACGTATTCGTGCCGAATGTCGACGGCGAGTGGATCCATCCGGAAAACGCGACGGCCGAGGAAGTCGCCGAGCTTGCGCACAATTGCCCATCCGGGGCGATCGAATACGCGCGTCTGGATGGCGGCAAGGAAGAAACGCCGCCGGTGGTCAACCTCGTGCGCATCCGCGAGAACGGACCGTACGCGTTCCACGCGGAGCTCGTCATCGAAGGCCATGAGAATGTCGGCTACCGCCGAGTTCTCTGCCGCTGCGGCGCTTCGCAGAACAAGCCGTTCTGCGACGGCAGCCATCACGCGTCCGGCTTCAAGGCGACGGGCGAGGCCAACAGCGGCGAAATGGCGACGCTCGCGGCGCGCAACGGCGCGCAACGGCGCGCTCAGGATCACGCCGCAGCGCAACGGATCGCTCAAGATCGAAGGCTCGCTCGAAATCGTCTCGGGTACCGGCGCGACGCTTGCCAAAACGCCGAAGACGTTTCTCTGCCGCTGCGGACATTCGTCGAACAAGCCGTTCTGCGACGGCACTCACGCAAAGATCGGCTTCATCGCGGATTGATTTCTATTTCGCGCCGGTCGTTGCGCGTCGTCAGCGCTTGCCGTATTTCTCGTTGAGGCGCCGTCCCAACGCCTTGGTCAGCACACGGTCTTCGCCCTTGCGACGGAGCTGCGCTTCAAGCGAATCCGCCGCGGCCGCGAGCTCGTCGCGGAGTTTCAGATAGTTGCGCCAGCGTTCTGCATCGAGCCGGCCGTCCTCGAGTGCCGCGCGCACTGCACAGCCGGGTTCGTTCTGATGGCTGCAGTCGCCGAACCGGCACTGCTGCGCGAGCTCTTCGATGTCGGCGAATTGTCCCTGGTCGAGTTCTTCGTCGCCGGTGAATTTCACTTCGCGCATGCCGGGCGTGTCGATCAGGCAACCGCCGGACGGCAACGCGATCAATGCGCGATGCGTCGTCGTGTGGCGACCGCGGCTGTCGTGCTCGCGCACCTCGCGCGTCGCCTGGCGCGATTCGCCGAGCAGCGTGTTGGTCAATGTCGACTTGCCGACACCGGATGATCCGACCAGTACCGCGGTGTCACCCGGTCCGAGATATCGCAACAACGGCGCGATGCTTTCTGCCGATTTCGCGTTGATCGCGAGGATCTCGACCTGCGGCGGCACGCGCGAGCGCAGCGCTGCAACGGCGGCTTCGGCGCCTTCTTCGCGATCGGCCTTGGTCAACACGATCACGGGCTCTGCGCCGCTGCCTTGCACGACGACCAGATAACGCTCGATGCGCGCCGGGTTCAGATCGCCGTCGAGACCGTTCAGCACGAATACCGTGTCGATATTCGCGGCGATGATCTGGCGCTGATGCCGCTCGCCCGCCGCTGCGCGCGCAAGCAGTGTGCGCCTTGGCACGATGCGTTCAATCAGGGGCGGCGTGCCCGGCGTGATCAGCACGAAGTCGCCGACCGCGGGACGTTCGACCGGATCGAGCCCGCGCTTGAGGAAACGCGGCACCGGTTGGGCGTTGAATGCGGCTATGCCGTCGTGGATTTCGTAACCGGCCCGATGCTGCGCGACCACGCGCGCCAGCGCCACGCCGGCCGGCGCGTCGTCAGGCAACGGCCCCGCGCGCCAGCCGATCCGCGCAAGGCGCCGTTCCGCGTCCGCATCCAGCTGCATGCGGCGATTCTAGCCGCGATCGGATGCGCATCGGCCGATTTCCTCGCCTCGCAAGTTGATATGTTCACGTCGGCTGCACCCGCGTGCTGGCGCTGCTAGCATCGAACGTAGTCAAAACGCACGGAAAAGTCGATGCAAACGCAGGCCCTGCCCGTTGGCGCAAGCATCGGCGAATGCGATCACCCATGCCGATCCTGATTTCGACCCTCATCGTCGCCGTTTCGATGAATCCGACCGTCGAAGACACGCACGCGGGCGCGCGTTTTCTTGCCCTCGGCGATTCCTACACGATCGGCGAAGGCGTGGCACCGGAAGATCGCTGGCCGGCGCAGCTCGCGCGGCGCTTGCGCACCGAAGGCATCGCGATCGGCGATCCGCAAATCGTCGCGACCACGGGCTGGTCCACCGACGAGTTGTCCACGGCGATGGACAAGGCGTCAATGTCGCCGCCGTATGCGCTGGTTACGCTGCTGATCGGCGTCAACAATCAGTACCGCGGCCGAAACCTGTCGAACTATCGCAAGGAATTTTCCGCGTTGCTCGCGCGTGCGATCGCGCTCGCGGGTGAGCACGCCGAGAATGTGGTCGTCGTTTCGATTCCGGATTGGGGCGTCACGGGCTTTGCGCGAAAGGAAGGCCGCGATGCGCACCGCATCGCCATCGATATCGATGCGTTCAACGCAACCGCACGCGAGATCGCGCACGATCGCGGCAGCGCGTTCGTCGACGTGACGCTGCTGTCGCGAACGGCGGGCGACGATCCCGCTATGCTGGTCGCGGATCGCCTGCATCCCTCGGCCGCTCAATATTCAAAATGGACCGACGCGATTCTTGTTGCGGCGCGTCAAGTCTTGACGCCGGTTCCCCGCTGACGCTTCGACTCGCGGAAGAACACCGTTCTATCCGCGGAAACGTTCGCAAAACCTTGCGACAGCGGTTGCCTCCTCTGCGGATTTGCGAAATCCGACGTGATCTGTGACACAGGCTTAACGCGAACCGAACAACAGTTCCGGTCGCGTTTGCTACGGTTCGTCCACCTTGTCGCTGGCGCGGGGCCGGCGACGCTCCAACCCGCTATTCAGTCAGGAACGCAGCGTATGGCCTCCATGCGAAGGGCTGCTGTTTTGTGTTTTTCCGCGTCCACGCTGCTCCTTTTCGCATGCATTTCACGGCCTGCGCTTTCGAGTCCATTTCTGCCGCCGGATCGCCCGGCGATCGATTCGCCCGATATCGCCCTGCCCTTCACGTCCGATGCGGAAATGCGCGTCGACGTGTCCGCCCCGAACGAGACCGGCGCCGATGCGAACGCACAGATGCGTATCGGACCTCGCCGGTTGCTCGCCGACTTCGCGATGAAGCTGCGCAACATTGCGTATCGCCATGGCGGCAGCGAGCTCAGCACGGGTTTCGATTGCAGCGGCTTCGTGCGATATGTGTTCCAGAAAAGCCTTGGCCTGGATCTTCCGACCAATTCGACGGGCCAGTTCGAAGCCGGCAGCCGCATCGACCGCGATGCGCTGAAGATGGGCGATCTCGTTTTCTTCCACACCCAGGGCCGTCGTGTTTCGCATGTCGGCATCTATCTCGACAACGGCCTCTTCATCCATTCGCCTTCGCGCGGCAAGCGGGTGCGCATCGATCATCTCGACGGATCGTACTGGGCGAAGCGTTTCGCGGGTGCGAGGCGTCCCGACGTGTTGACCTGAAACCGCAGGTGGTTTCGCCTTCGCCGTTCGCGTACGTGCGCGAGCCGCAGCCCTTTGAAAGATCCGCATCGCCTCCACGTCGGAGTTATACCCGACGGAGCAAGCGGCCATGAGCAAACGCGCACTCGGCAATTCCGGCATCGCGATCGAACCGCTGGCACTGGGCGGCAACGTGTTTGGATGGAGCGCGGACGAGCCCGCTTCGTTCGCCGTGCTCGATGCCTTCGTCGCCGAGGGTCTGAATTTCATCGACACGGCCGACACGTATTCGGGCTGGGTTCCGGGCAACCAAGGCGGCGAATCGGAAACGATTATCGGTCGCTGGCTGAAGCGGAGCGGCAAGCGCGATCAGGTCGTCATCGCGACGAAAGTGGCCAAATGGTCGCGTCACAGGGGATTGTCCGCCGCCAACATCGCGGCTGCCGCCGATGAATCGCTGGATCGACTCGGCATCGACTGCATCGATGTCTATTTCGCGCACGAAGACGATCCGTCGGTCCCGCTCGAGGAAACGCTGGGCGCATTCGCGCGATTGATCGAAGCCGGAAAAGTGCGCTCGATCGGCGCTTCGAACTATGGCGCCGCCAGACTCGCTGCCGCACTCGATGTCAGCGCGAAGCACGGCCTGCCGCGCTACGAAGTGCTCGAGCCTGAATACAACCTCGTCTCGCGCAAGGGCTACGAAAACGAACTCGAACCGCTCGTGCGCCGCGAAAACATCGGCGTCGTGAGCTACTACGCGCTCGCCAGTGGATTCCTCACCGGAAAATATCGCGACAAGGCAGATCTTTCCAAGAGCGCGGCGCGCGGTGGCGCGGTCGCGAAATACCTCAATCCGGTTGGTCTGCGTATTCTCGGCGCACTTGACGATGTCGCATCCGCGCATCGCGCGACGCCCGCACAGGTTGCGCTGGCCTGGCTGATGGCGCGACCGGGCATCACTGCGCCGATCGCCAGCGCAACGAACGCCGCGCAAGTCCACGATATCGCAGCGGCGACCCGATTGAGTTTGTCGGCGCCTGAAATCGCAGCGCTCGACCAAGCCAGCCGCGACTGATCCGTCAGACGCGTCCGACAAACACGTAGTACGGCACTTTTCCGAACGGTAGGAACGGCACGGCCGCGCGCGACTCGGTGAAGTCGTGATCGGGCAAGAGGCGACGCAACGTCGAAAGATGCTGCGGGTCGAGGCGCACACCGTCGTGACCGAACCATGCCGGCCAGAACGCGCGCGTGATCATGTCGTGTCGTACACAGCTCAAATCCGGTTTCGGGCTCGAAACGTGGAAGTCGACGGCGCCGAGAACACCGCCCGGCTTCAGCATCGAAATCGCATTCGTGATCGCGCGTCGCCAGTCCGGAATCATGGTCAGCGCATAGGAAAAATAGACGCAATCGACGGGCCGTGCCGGTCGATACGTCGTCGCATCGGCTTCGATGACGCGCAGCGGCGCGATGGTTCTTGCTCGTTTGTGGGCTTGTACGAGCAGCGGCGCGCAGAGATCGACGATTTCTAGCGCCGCGATTTGTTTGAGTCTATCGCCAAAGAATTCCGCATTGCGTCCGGTGCCGCCGCCGAGCTCGACCACGTGCGCGTTCCCGGGCAACGGCACGCGCGCGATCAATTCAGCGCGTCCGCGCAGCAGACGTTCGCGAAAACGATCGTAGTCAAGCGCTTGCGGCGCGTAGAAACGCGACAGCGCGGCAGCATGCGAGGCCGCTCGCGGCATGCCGCCGAGCATCCGTCGCAGCACGGCGAGGTCGCCGCGCAATGCTTCAAGCCGGGGCATCGGCGATTACGAAGCCCGCATACGTGTGTACACGGTCGTGCGGCTGTAACGCATCGGCGATGTCGTCCATGAAGCGGAACACGTCGCGAAGTTTTTCGCTATGTGCTCCGATGCGGATCGCGTCGAGATAGGCCGGTCGCGCATGGGCGCTGCGCAGCAGGATGCGCGCGCGAGGAGCCGCGCGTGCGCGGATCGCTTCCCATTCCTCGATCAACGCCGCCGGATGGTACGAGCTCATCCAGTCCATGTGATCCAGCAACACGAAACGCGAAATGGGTTCGTCGTTCGCGCCCAGGAATTCGGTGACCGTCGTCGTATGCGCAGTGATCCGATCGACGAGGCCAGCCTTCAGTCGTTCGAAATTCTCGCGCTTCAGATATTCCGGGCAGCAATCCCAGCGGTAGCGGCCGGTGATGTAGACGCGCCAGAAATAGTTGTTGCCGAGCGGCAGCTGACGAAACACGTATTGCACCGCGCTGCGGATGAAACCCGATACGCCACCCACATGCTGCGCTTCGACGAGCTTGCGTTGCGGATACGGCACGCCGAGAAGGCTCATCGTGAGCTGGCGCGAGATCGCCCAGTTCACCGCTTTGTTCCACAGCAGCGGCGCGACGCGTTCGTCATAGATCGATTGTTGCTCGGCGATGCTGCGCGCGTCGAACAG
>DASYJJ010000309.1:0-5072 GCA_035996605.1 Rhodanobacteraceae bacterium | reverse complement strand
ACACACGCCGAAAAATCACCGGGCGTCGCGAAGAGCGCAATAGTTTTCGTCTTTCGCGCGCCGCCCTCGCCGCTCCATCCACCCACACAACCGAGAATACGCATGCGCACTTCGCTTTGTGCGAGCCTTGTACTCGCGCTTCTTGCCGGCAATGCCACCGCCGCAACCTTCACTGTCGTCGGCGGCCCCGGCGCACAGCTCACCAGTCTTTCCCACAACGGCCGCATCGCCGGCGGGATCAACGGAAGCAGCGCCTGGCGCTGGAACAAGGACATCGGCATCGACCCGATGACCGGCTTCCTGTCCACCAACGGCATGGACTCCTGGGGTCAGCCGGTTGCCGGCGCTTACTCGCCCGACAACGACGTCGCCGACGCGGTCGCCGCGCTCTACTACTCGAACAGCGACCTGGTCGGCGGGCCGGTCGTGATCGGCGGGTATCCCAATACCGGCGGCGGCACTGGTCAGGGCATCAGCGAAGCGTATGGCGTGTCCGACAACGCCATCGCAGTCGGCCTCGCCTACGACGAAACCAACAATCCGATCGCATTCCGCTGGACTGCGGATGAGGGCATGACGCGCCTTCCTGTGAATCGTCCCGACAAGTTCTCGCGTGCCAACGGCATCAGCCGCGACGGCAGCACGATCTACGGATGGAACGATCAGGAAGACGGTTACCGTTCCGGCGTGATCTGGCAGAACGGCCAAGCCATCGATTTGACCGATACCGACGGCAATCCGATCGGCGAAGCGCTGGCCGCCTCGGCCGATGGCAGCGTCGTGGTTGGCGCCGGCTACGGCACCATCAATGGCAATGAAGCCTGGCGCTGGACGGCCGCGACCGGTCCGCAGCCGATCGGCGTCCTTTCGAGCCAGCCGGCATCGCCCAACAAGAACAAGCAGATCCGCCAGAACAGCCTTTCGCAACTCGCGCTGCACAGCGAGCGCCGCGATGTGCGCCGCGAAGCCAATACCGACGGCTTCTTCTTTCCGCAGGCGTACGGCTTCGCGGTGAGCGACGATGGCAAAATCGTCGTCGGTGCCAGTGGTGCGTTCGGCCGCGAGGCGACCATCTGGACGCAGGTAACGGGCATGCAGTACTTGTCCACCTACGCCGCGGCGCACGGCGTGACGATCCCGACCGGCTGGGATCTCAACACCGCCCTCGCGCTCTCGGCTGATGGCCTGTCAATCGGCGGCTGGGCACTTGGCCCGTCGAACGTTGGCGCGTTCATCATGGACGTACGCCCGGATCGCACCTACGACGCGCGCGTCGTCGCGCACGGCACGGTCGACGGCAACAACCTCCAGAGCGGTCCGTTCGCGGGCGTCCCGGTGGGCACGCCGGTGAGCATGGTGTTCCGCCTGTCGCAGGACGGCACCGAGCTTGAGCCGGGTGAGGACACTGCGTATCCGATTCTCGTTCCGACGTTCAAGATCACGGCCGGCAGTGCGACCGGAACGCTCGCGGCGAGCCCGAACGCCGTGGTCGAGCTGACCAACGATTTCCCTCTGTCGGACGGCATCCACCTGTTCGGCACGCCGCTCGCTTCGGGCGAAGGCCTCTCGTTCGAATTGTTCAATCCGGGCGGCGACATGTTCGACTCGGATGATCTCAGCCGCATCAACCGCACCTTCGGGCCCGAGTTCTTCGAGAAAATCGCATGGTCGGTGTCCCAGGGCTTTCGCAGCATGGATATCGTGCTCGACTCCGTGACAATCAGCGATTTCAAGCCGGCCGCCACGTCGCACTGAAATTCGTTGCCGTTTTTTCGCATCGAGGCTCCCTCCTTTACGATGCGGAAACCGCGGGCCGGCCATTTTGGCGGCCCGCATTCCTTTCTGACAGCCATTCTCGCCGGCCCGCATTCGTTTCCGAGCGGCGCGTTTGCGACAATCGCACCGTGATTGCGCTGATCGACAGCCACAGCCATCTCGATGCTGCCGAGTTCGACGGCGATCGGAGTGCCGTGATCGAACGCGCGCGCAGCGCCGGCGTGTTGCGGCAGATCGTCCCGGCGATCGCGTTGTCCGAATTTCCCAAACTGCGCGACCTCTGCAGCGGCGAATCCGGTCTGTACCCTGCGTACGGGCTGCACCCGATGTATCTCGACGCACACGAGCCCGAACATCTTGCCGAGCTCACCGACTGGATCGCGAACGAGCGTCCGGTTGCCCTCGGCGAATGCGGTCTCGATTTCTACGTCGAGAATCTCGATCGCGATACGCAATATGTCTATCTCGATCGTCAGCTCGAGCTCGCGCGCGAATTCGATCTGCCATTGATCCTGCATGCGCGCCGCGCGTTCGACGAGATCGCGGCTGCGATCCGGCGCGTCGGAGGCTTGCGTGGTGTCGTGCACAGTTTCTCGGGCAGCGAGGAGCAGGCACGGCAACTGTGGAAACTCGGATTCCACATCGGCATCGGCGGTCCGATCACCTACGAGCGCGCGCGGCGCCTGCGCGCGCTGATCGCGTCCATGCCGATCGAATGGCTATTGCTCGAAACCGATTCGCCCGATCAGCCGCTCGCGGGGCATCGCGGAGAGCGCAACGAGCCGGCGTATCTGGAGGAGGTTCTGGCAACAGTCGCGACATTGCGCGGCGAATCGCGCGAGGCCGTCGCTGCGGCGACGAGCGCGAACGCGGAAAGACTGTTCGGCCTTTCGGGGCGTTGATGCGAGCCTTCCGCGCGACGCACGCGCACGTGCCCGCTCAAATCTCGTCACGCAGCAAACGCTTGATCGCCCGCGACACCGCCGCGAACGCGAACGCGGCCGTGACATGCGTCGCGGCCCCGAGGCCTCCGCCGCAATCAAGCTTGAAACCGCCGTCGCTGCTTTCGGGCCGCGTCCCGCACACACTGCCGTCGGGCTGCGGATAGCGCACGTTCTCGAGCGAGTACACCGCCTGCACGCCGAAATACCGCTTCGGTCCGCGCGGAAAATTGAAGTCCTCGCGCAACTTCTTGCGGATGAGCGCGAGCATCGCGTCGTGCTCGGTCTTGGAGAGATCGCGCAGCGTGATCAGCGTCGGATCGGTACGGCCACCCGCCGAGCCGCAGACGATCAGCGGAATCTTGCGCCGCCGGCACCATGCGGTCATCTCGACCTTGACGCGAAATGCGTCGCAACAGTCGAGCACGAAGTCGTAGCCGCGCCCGAGCAGATCATCGAGATTTGTCGAGGTCAGGAATTGCGCCAACGCATCGATCTCGATCGCCGGATTGATCGCGCGGGCGCGCGCTGCCATCACGTCGACCTTGGGCCGCCCGTATTCGCCTTCCAGCGCGTGCAGCTGCCGATTCGTGTTGCTGACGCAAACGTCGTCGCCATCGATCAGCGTGAGATGGCCGACGCCGCTGCGCGCCAGCGCTTCGACGGCCCACGAACCAACCCCACCGACACCGACGATGCACACGTGCGCCATCGACAAGCGGGCAGCGCTGCCCGCCCCGTAGAGACGGTCGATGCCGCGAAAACGTTCGTCGACGTTGGGCTGGTCCATGCGGGCGCGGAGGTTAGCACCGACGCGGTGCGGGCGAGAATTTCGGCTGTTTCGGCAATGCGACGGGGACGAAATGGCGCCCGCCTCTTGAGATGCAACCCGCAGATGAGCATCGTAGCGCCCAGTCACGACCCGGAAATCATCAGAAGATGCGCTATCTCGTCTGTCTCATCGGTGGCGCCCTGCTTGGAGCTCTGCTCGCCCTCACCGTTTCGAGCATCCTGCGCGAGCGCGATGCGTGGCCGCGCGCGGTGATGACAGTCATGCAGCACGAGGTGGGCCACGCGCGCGATCTCGTTCACGCGGGCGAATGTGCGGCGCCCGAAGCGGCCTTGGTGGCGACGCATCTGGAGCTCATGTCGAAAGACATCGAGCCCGCGTTGCTGGCGCCGGGCACGCACGATCCGGTGTTTTCGCGATATGCCGAGGACCTGCGCAAAGCGATTGCAACGTTTTCCGCAGCGAATGATTGTCCTTCGCGCCGCGAGGCGCTCACCCAGATTTCGAATGCTTGCGACGCGTGCCACCGCGATTACAAGTAGCCTTGAGGATTCGGTGGCGGCCTCAACGATATGGCCGCCCGCCTTGATTTCAATTTCAGTACTCCGTAGTATCGAAATAGATCGCTTCAGGCGCGCTGTCGCATGATGAATGGCGCGTGCGACATTGCGTGCCGTATTTCGCAAGAAAGAACAAGGCTTTGGAGCCGAATCCTCAGGTTCTTGCGCAACCTCACGATCTCCCAAATCGACGACCCGATGCCGCTCTCCAAGATCGCGCGATGGATCGTGCCGCTGGCCGCACTGCTGGCGGCGTGCTCGATTCCGCCCAAACCGGATACGCCTCCTCTTCGGGACTCCGCGCCGCTGAAGGGCGTCGCGACGCGAGCCGACGACGCGTGGCCCGATGCCGATTGGTGGAAGCGCTACGGCGACGAGCAGCTCGATGTGCTCGAAGCGAGGGCCCTGAAGGAATCGCCTTCGCTCGATGAAGCAAGCGCACGATTCGGCAATGCCGAAAAAGCCATCGACATCGCACGCGCCGAAGCGGGCATGAGCCTGGACGGCAACGTGCAATACCAGCGTGAACGCCTCAGCGAGCACGGTCTCATCCCGCCTTCGTTCCTCGGTTTCACCTGGTACAGCCAGGCGGATCTTGGCGTGCAGTTCAAGTACGACTTCGATTTCTGGGGCAAGCATCGCGCGGCGATCGAAGCGGCCGTCGACGAAGCGCGCGCATCCGAAGCCGAGCGCGCGGCTTCAGTGCTGATGCTGACCAGCGCAGTCGCGGACACTTATTTCGGCTGGCAGGCCGATCAGGCACGACTCTCGCTGATGGAACAGCTGGCGACGACGCTCGAGCAGAATCTCAAGATCGCCGATCTTCGCGTTGCTCACGAAATCGATCCGCCCGATGTGCAGTACGAGGCGCGTACGCGGCTCGCCGGCGCGCGCGAGCAGCGAGAAGTGTTCGCAGGATCGGCAAAGATTCGGCTTGCCGCCCTCGCCGCCTTGCTCGGCGTTTCGCCGTCCGAATTGCCGCCGCTGACCGCCAAACCACTGCCG
>DASYJJ010000308.1:0-2804 GCA_035996605.1 Rhodanobacteraceae bacterium | reverse complement strand
GTCGAACACCGGCACGCCGAGCGCCAAGGTGTTGACCGCGATCCATACGGCGAACCAGATCGCGGTGATCGCAAGAAACCACATGCTGCCGCTGAACCACGAAATCCAGTCGACGGTGCGCTGGAGCAGGCTGAGATTCTCTTCGGCTTCTTCGTTCGCATTCCGCGACACGCGCGTGCGCAACAGCTCGTCGGCCTTGCGCGTCATGCGACCGAGGGCCGCAAGAAGATGCAACGCGGCCGTCGGGCTGCTCTGGAACACCAGCAGCAGATCGTCCCGATCGAGTTCGAGCAGCGTCGTGTCGGCCATCGCGATTGCGGTAGCGGTGCGCGGGCTCCGATCGAGCAGCGCGAGCTCACCGAAAACTTCGCCGATGCCGACCATCGCCAGCGGAATGCGCTGTCCGGCCGTGTCCTTGATGAAAAGCTCGATCTCGCCGGAGCGCACCACGTACAGCGATTCCCCGGGCTCGCCCGCGTTGAAAAGCGTCTCGCCGGCGGAGAGGCTCAATTCATCGATGAAACCGGCCAGACGCACACGCTCTTCGTCGCTGAGGTGCTCGAAGAGCTCGACCTCGGCGAGCATCCGGGCGTCACATGGCATGGCGCATCTCCACGATTTCGGCCGATTCTACGCCGAAATCCGGGCGTCGCTGCGCGTCAGCGCTCCTGGTCGGTCGGCCGCATCAGGATCTCGTTGATGCACACGTGCGCCGGCTGCGATACACAGTAGAGAATCGCGCGCGCGACGTCGTCGGATTGCAGCTGCCGGAGCGAGTTGGCCCAGTCGTTGATCGATTTCTGCGTTGCTTCGTGGCCGATGTGTTCGCGCAGCTCGGTTTCGACGACGCCGGGCTCGACCACGCTGACGCGGATGCGGTCGCGATAGATTTCCTTGCGCAGCGATTCCGAGAATGCGACGACGCCGAATTTCGTCGCACAGTACGCGGCGCCTGTCGGTGTCGCGATACGACCGGCAGTCGAGGCGATATTGACGATATGTCCATCCCGCCGGTCGCGCATGCCGGGCAGCGCGGCCTGAGTCGCGGCGATGAGGCCGAGCACGTTGATCTCGAACATGCGCCGCCAGCGCGCGAGATCCGCTTCGATCACGGGTTCGAGATACATCACGCCCGCGTTGTTGACGAGAATGTCGAGACGACCGAACGCTTTTTCTGTTTCGCGCACGGCTCGCTGCGCTTCCGCTTCGACGCCGAAATCGGCTTCGACGACCAGCGCTTCGCCGCCGCGTTCGCGTATGCGTCGCGCGACGTTCTCGAGCCGGTCGCGACGACGCGCGGCAACAGCCACGCGCGCGCCAGCCTCGGCGAGTCGCAACGCCGTTGCTTCTCCGATGCCCGAAGAGGCGCCCGTGACGAGGGCGACACGATCATTCAATTCTCTGCTCATCGTTCGTTCTTCCTTTCGCTGATTTGCGGCCGGTGCTGCGCCTCAACTTTGCGACGCCGGTCGCATCCGGCACGGAATCGCCTTGCAACGCGTGCGCCGCAGCGCGACTCTTCCAGCATGCCGCGCCGCGCATTGCAAAAATGTTTCTTCGCATTAGTTATGCTGCTTGCCGCCAGCAATGGCCACGGCCAAGCGACATTCGACTGTACCGCACCGTCCGCGCCTGATGTCAGCGGCGCGGTCGTGCTCGGCAACGGTGCGCCGGGTAGCGTCAGCACGGCCATGATCCAGCAGGCACTCGATGCCGGCGGCCCCATCCGTATCGATGCGGGCCACGACACGATCATGATCGATGCGACGCTCGCCGTCACACGCGATGCGATTCTCGATCTCGGCGGCGCAACGCTTTCGGGCGGCGGCGCTCGTCGCGTGATTGAAGTCAGCAATCCCGCCAACCTCACGTACACCTTCGTGCTGGAGCACGGATCGATCGTGGCCGGCAGTACGCCATCGGCGAGCGGGGCCGCGATCTTCAAAGCCACCGGAGGTCCCTGGCAAGTCGTTACGGTGCATGTCTTCGATGTCGATTTCAGCGACAACCACGCGATCGCCACTGCGCAGGACGATGGGGGCGGCGCGATCTATGTCGTCGGCGCGGCGGAGCTTTCCGTCATCGGTTCGACGTTCGAGAACAACTCCGGTGCCAACGGCGGCGCACTCTATTCGCTCGGCTCGCAGCGGGTGAATCTCTACGACAGCGCGTTCACGGCCAACAGTGCGACCGGTTCGGGCGGCAATCCCGGGAACGGCGGCAATGGCGGCGCGATCGGCGTGGACGGCGACGCGCGCGACGTGAACCTGTGCCGCGTGCGGCTCATCGCAAATCAAGCGAATGCGTTCGGCGGCGGCCTTTTCACCGTGACCTACAGCGCGGCGTCTTTCACGCGCATCCAGGACTCGACGCTGCAGGCCAACGTCAGCGTCGCGACGGACAAGCTTGCCGGCGGCGCATACATCCAGGGCAGTCCGATCGAAATCTCCGGCAGCACGTTCCGCGACAACGCCGCGAACGGATACTCGGGACTCGCGCTGTTCGGCTACGGCGGCGTCCTCGAAGGCAGCATCTTGAACTCGACGTTCGTCGGCAACATTGCGCGCACGGGACTTGGCGGCGCCATGTCGATCCAGGCAGCGACAGCGCTGACGCTGCAGAACGTCACGATCGCCAACAACGTTGCAGCCTGCGATGGCTGCTTCGCGGCTGGCATCGCAAACGACAGCGGCGCTCCGCTCACATTGAACAACGTGATCTTCGAGAACAACATCGGCGGCAACCTCTACAACCCGTGGGCGATGCTGAATCCCGCGGCGGCGGGCGCGTCAAACCTGGAATGG
>DASYJJ010000307.1:0-4485 GCA_035996605.1 Rhodanobacteraceae bacterium | reverse complement strand
CCAGAAGTCCCGCGCGCGCGATGCGCGTGGTGACGTGGTCTTTGTCGCGTCGCAGCGCCTCGTCGAACGCGGCGAGCGCGTCTTCCACCCGGAATTGCTTGCCGAGCGCTTTGCCGAGGTTGTACCAGGGCGCAGCGAGCGTTGGATCGAGCGCGCAGGCACGCTGGAATGCGACCGTCGCACCCACGTAGTCCCTTTGGGCACCCAGCACGCTGCCGAGGTTCGTGAAGATAAGCGCATCGCCCGGGGCGAGCTCCAGCGCCCGCCTGAGCAGAGTGGCCGCTTCGACGTGGCGTCCGCGAAGGTGCCGCGCGACGCCGAGCACGCGCAGGAATTCGGGATGCTTCGCCGCCTGCGCGCGAATCTTGTCCAGCACGCGCTCGGCTTCGTCGAGCTGGCGCTGCTCGATGAGCTGGCCAGCCGTCTTCAGCGCCTGACGCGCGCGCATCGGCAGCCCTTGCGAGCGCTCGGCGATCGAGACACCGGGCACGCCCGCAGTCGGCGCAGCGGTGGTTTCGTCCGACATTTGCGTCAGCTCCGCCGCGGCGGAAGTGTCGGCCATTTCACCGCCCGGATCCGGCGGCAGGTTTTGCTGGTTCATGGAATGCCAATTCTTGCTGGTATGAGCCGGAGCTTAGCGGCCCGCCACGGCAGTAACAAATCTGCCGGCGCGCCGTTCAGGGCGCGCCGAGTGCGCGGCGCATCGGCGCGAGCAGCGCTCCGTAGCGTTCCGCGCGTGCGGTGTCGCGACGCAGCGGCTCGCGCACTTGCGAGGCGCTCGCCGTGCGCACGACGCGCTCCACTTCGTGCGGACGCAGGCACGCCGGATCGAAAGGCAGCCTGCAATAGTCGAGGAGGCGACGGATCTCGGTTTCGGGATCGGCGACGAGGTCCTCGTAGATGAAGTCGCGGAAATAATCCGGACAACGTTCCACCCACATGCGCGCGCTGCGGTCGTAGTCGCGGTAGAACGCGACGAGCTCGTGCATGTCGTACGTATAGGCCTGTCCGTTTGCGAAGGCCTGGCGAAAGCACGAAAGGCACGTCTCGACCGGATCGCGCCGGCAGTTGACCATGATCGCGCCGGGCAGCATCGCGCGGAGCGCGCCGACGTATTGCCAGTTCGAAAGCGCCTTGTCCGTAAAACGCGGCCGTTGCTCGCGCCAGCGCGCGGTCTTTTCGAGATAGACGCGTCCCAGCCGCTCCCAGTCCTCGGGTTTCAGACGATTCACCCAGTACGGAAACTCGACACCGTGGTCACGCGATTCCGCTTCGATGAGGTTGGGCAGGATCTCGAGCTCGTTGGCGCCTTCGACCAGCGGATGCGCCGCGAGAATCTGCTCGGTCAGCGTGGATCCCGAGCGCGGCATGCTGACCACGAAAATGACCTCTTCGCCGAGCGTCGGTGGCGCGGTCGTGCGCAACGGCGTCGCGAATACCTGCGCGATCGCGACGGCACGCCGCGAGAACGCTGGCGCACTCCACTGCAACTGGCGACGCTTGACCGCGTTCGCGTTGGCGGCGATCGCGAAGGCTTCGGTGTAACGGCCTTGTCCTTCGAGCGCCTGCATCAACGCGAAACTTGCATTGTTGCGTTCGGTTTCGCTCAAATCGCGTCGCGTGTGGAGGCGGGCGAGCGACGCGGTTTCCTCGGGCGTCAACGCAACGGTCTTGATGCCGACGAGTCCGGTCAGCGCAGGGAGATAATCGGTGCTCTGAGCCAGCGCCTTCCGGTACTCGGAGGCGGCTTCCTCGGTACGACCCATCGTGCGCAGCGTCTGCGCATAGACGACGCGCCCCGGAATGTGTTTTGGATCGAGCTCGATCACGCGCTTCAGCGCGTCATGTGCCTCGCGGACATAGGCCTGCTGCTCGAGCGCCTTGCCGAGGTTGAACCACGCGGCCGGCGTGTTCGGTGCCAGATCGCATGAGCGGCGGAAAGCGGCAAGTGCGGGCTCGATATCGCCGGTTTCGCCGAGCGCGCTGCCGAGGTTGTTCCAGATCAGCGCGTCGTTCGGCTTGGCGGCATCGGCGCGGTGCAACAGCTCGATCGCCTCGCTGAAACGCTTCCTCAGATGGGCGACGACGGCGAGCAGGCGCAGCACCTCGCCGTGGTTGGGCGCGAGCGCGACGAGGCCAGCCAGTGCGCGTTCCGCTTCGTCGAGGTCCTGTCGCTGGATGGCCTGTCCGGCCTGCTCGAGGAGTTGCGCGGCACGAGGACCCAGGCCTTCGGCGCGGTTCTCGATCGAATCGGTGATGGTGTCGGGTACTTGCACTGGATTCCGGTTTACGTCCGTGAGGGCGTGCGTTTCTACCCTCGTTGCCGCCCGCGGTCAACGAGCGGCTATCCGGTCAGCGCGCAAGTCGGGTACCGAGCAGCGCGCCGCGATCGTGCAGGCGGCGCAGGATCGCGAGCCCGGATTCGCTCGCGGCGGGGTCGTCGCGGCCAAGCTCGGCGAGCAGGATCTTGAGGCATTCGCGCCCGGACATCTGCTCATTGCTGGCGAGCCGCTCGAAGAGGAGAGCTGTCAGCGGATCGATCTCGATGAAACGCAGCTCATCGCCGCGATCGCGCGTCAGCAGGATCAGGGTTGGATTCTGCGGAGCCTGCGCGGGCCGGAAATCCGCCGAGATGCGATGCACTGGAAAGCGATACGCCAGCACGCGGGCGAGTGGCGAGACGATCGGAACGCCATCGACGACGTCGCCGTGCGGATCGTGCGGCACATCCGCGATCTCGGCCTCGTCGAGATCCACCGCGAGCTCGCTCCATTCGTAGTGCGCGAGCTCGACAAGAAATGCCGGATCGCCGGCGGCCGCGTCGCGTCGCGTTTCGAGCCAGCGGATGAATTCGCGCGCGATCTCGGTGAAGAGCGGCGTGTGGCACCGATGCGCGCTGTAAAAAACGCGCACCAGCGCGCGCCACGCGGTGTCGTCGTACAGCGAACGGATGACCGGAAAGTTGGCCGACAACAGGCTTTCGATGTTGTTGAAGAAGAGATCCGTGTAGACCGCCATGCGGCGCGGCTCGATGCCCGCCGGCGGGGGAGCGTGCGCAGGATCGCGCACATGCGCCGCAAAAGCGGTCTGCAGCGCGCCCGCGGTCGATTTCTCAGGCGCTGCGGACATCGCGCAGTTGCGTCGCGCGCGCATTTTGCAGCGCGCGGACATGCTCCACTTCGCCGATGAGTTCTCCGATCGGCGGGAAATTGAAGTCGCGTTCGATCAACGTCGGAAGAACGCCGAATCGATCGTATGCACGCTCCAGCAGACGCCACACGGGATCGATCACCGGCGCGCCGTGCGTATCGACTTTGAGATCGGCTGCTTCATCGTAATGGCCGGCGACATGCACGTACGCAACGCGCTGGCCGGGCAACGCATCGAGAAATTCATTCGCGTCGTAGCGGTGATTGATGCTGTTGACGTAGATGTTGTTGACGTCGAGCAGAAGATCGCAATCGGCTTCGGCAAGCACCGCGTTGACGAAATCGATTTCGCGCATTTGCTGACCGGGCGCGGCGTAGTAGGAAACGTTCTCCACGGCGATGCGCTGACCGAGGATGTCCTGAGTCTGCCGGACGCGCGCGGCGACGTGGCGCACCGCTTCATCGGTGAACGGAATCGGCATCAGATCGTAAAGATGCCCACCGTCGGCGCAGTAGGAAAGATGTTCGGAATAGATCGCGATGCCGTGCGCGTCGAGCAGACGCCGAATGCGCGCGAGCAGTGTTTCATCGAGCGGATCGCGTCCGCCGAGCGAAAGCGAAAGGCCATGGCAGACGAACGGATGGCGCTCGGTCAACGATCGAAGCGCGCGGCCGAGTCGACCGCCGACGCCGATCCAGTTCTCGGGCGCGATCTCGAAGAAATCGATCGCGTCGTGTTGCTGCGGAGTGCGACTGGCGGCTCCGCTTTCATCGGGCGGGGTGCCCGCAAAAGAAACGTGCTCCCGCAGCGGGCCCAGAAGAGCCCGCCGCAGGCCGAGTCCGGCACCGTGTATCCGATGCGGACGCACGTGCTTTCCTTCTTAGATCGAGCCGCCGCAGCTGCCTTCGGCGCCCTTGGCTTTGTCCTTCTTGTCGCCACCACAGGAGCCTTCCGCTCCCTTCTTGCCCGCGCCCTTGTCCATGATCGCGTGCATGGCTTTCAGCTCATTGGCGTCGAGCGAGCCGTCGTTGTCCTTGTCCCACGCCTTGACCTGGCTTTCGCTGAAGCCGCCGGCCATTGCTTCCTGCATCGAGACTTTGCCGTCCTTGTTCGTATCCAACTTCGCCATGCCGCACTTGCCTTCGCCGCACTTGCCTTCCGTTCCGGCTGCGAGCATGTAGCCCGAAGCGAGGTCGCTGGCCTGGAACACAGGGCTCGCTGCGGCGAGCTGGCTCAGGGACAACGATCCGATAACCGCTGCACCGATGGCGATGCTGAGGGTATTGCCGATCTTGCTGGACATGCGAGTGATCTCCGTGAGTTTTGATCGCGAGC
>DASYJJ010000306.1:0-7193 GCA_035996605.1 Rhodanobacteraceae bacterium | reverse complement strand
CCTTCGCGGGCAGGTTGATCGGCAGGCATTCGGTGCCGAACTCGTCACGGATCGCCTCGACCACGCCTTCGAGATCGATGCCTTCGTGGTCGATCTTGTTGACGACGAGGATGCGGCAGAGATTGCGCTGCCTGGCACGATCCATCAGCCGGCGCGTCTGGTGCCCGATACCGATCGTGGCGTCGATCACGATCGCGCAGGTCTCGACAGCCGCGAGCGCCGACAATGTCGGACCTCGAAAGTCCGGCGAGCCCGGCGTGTCGATGAGATTGATGTGCGTATCGCCCGTGTCGATCGATGCGATCGACGTGCCCAGCGAATGCTTGCGTTCCTTTTCCAGCGGATCGTGATCCGACACCGTCGTGCCGCGCTCGACCGAGCCTGCCGTCTGGATCGCGCCGCCGGCATGCAGCAGGGCTTCGAACAAGGTTGTTTTGCCGGCGCTCGCTTGACCTGCGAGTGCGATGTTGCGGATCTGATCGGTGGTATAGGACATGGTCGGGCCTCCGGAAGCACTGGGGATGCTCTGATCCCTGGAGAATGCGGCCGGCGGGATAGGCATGCGACCCACCGGAGCCATAGACTTGTCCCATCGCCGAACAGGGTCAAGACGCAATGCGCGAAAACGCCGGGCAGGCGACGGTGGTGTGCGTCCACGGCGCGGGCGGCGGTGGGTGGGAGTGGGGCATCTGGGCGCGCGTCCTGGCGGTGCGCGGCTTCGAGGTGATCGCACCGGACCTGATGCCGGTCGCCGCCGGCCTCGAAAAGACGTCTTTTGCGGCGTATCGGGAGCAGGTCGTCGACTGGTGCCGCGGTGCCGGCGAGGGCGTCGCGCTCGTCGGAGCGAGTCTCGGCGGCCTCCTGGCGCTGGCTGTCGCGCAGACGGTCAAGCCCGCGGCGCTCGTGCTGGTCAATCCGCTTCCGCCTGCCGGCGTGCTTGCGCGTCCGCTGCACGCGTCTTGGCCGTCGATCGTGCCGTGGGGAAGCGAGCGCTCGCTCGCCACAACGCGTCGAGCGATGCCGGACGCCGACGATGCGGCTCGGCTTTATGCGCTTCGCCGCTGGCGCGATGAATCAGGTACGGTCCTCAATGAAGCTCGCGACGGCGTCGTCGTCGACACGCCGCGCTGTCCGACCTTGCTGCTGGCGAGCGAATTCGACGAGGATTTTCCCGCCGCCGCGGCGCGCGCGCTGGCCGTGCGGTTTTCGGCGGATCTCCGTTCGATTCCCGGAGCGAGCCATGTCGGTCCCCTGCTTGGCCGCAGCGCCGCGCAGACTGCTGCCGAGGTTGCGGAATGGCTCGACGCGCGACGGCCGGTGGTTGCGGCTTAACCCCCCTTTAGCGCAGGCTCATCCGGCGATCACTATGCTGCGCGCGCCCGCGGCAGCCGCAATCCTTCGTGATTCCACAGCGCCCGAACCGTCAGCCCGTCATCCAGCGTAACGTTGTCAGCGCCGCGGAGCCGCGTCTTCGCGATCCGGCGCTTTTGCGTTTCGCAAGCGAAGGCATGCCGTGGCAGCGCAGTTTGCGCTGGAAGCCGCCGCCTCGCGATCGAAGGCTGCTGCTGCTCGGGCTTCTCATCGCTATCGCGTTCACTGTCATCGAACTGATCGGTTTTGGTCTCGGCATGCGCCAGCAGATCGCCGGTGTGACGCCCGCGCCGCGCCCGCGCACGATCGATGTCGTTCTGATCGAGCCGCCGCCCACCTTGCCGATGCCGCCCGAACCCGAACCGCCGCCGTTCACGCCGCGCACGACCAAAGTCCGCGTCGAGGCGCCCAAAGTCGAGCTGCCGCCGCCGCCGCAAGCAGCCGAAGAGGACACCGAGGCGATGCGCGCGCGAATGGGCGCGAGCGGCGAGGGAGCACCGCGACTTTTCAATCCGGATGGATCCATCAGGCTCGGCACGCCGTTGACGCAGCCAACGCATCAACCGGCCAATCCGCAGGAAGAGGCCAAGAAGCGCTGGGTGGAGATGGAACAGCGCGGCGAGAATCCGCTCAACTGCAAGCGCACACGATTTGCTCGAGCGTTCAAGCGTGATCAATCGCTCGGCGACGAAGTGTCGAGCAAGTATCTGAAGTGGATTGGTCTTGGCGATCCCGAAGCGATCCAGCATCGCGCCGAGCAACGCGAGCAGCGCGCAGAGGAAGGTTGCGATCCGACGCGGTAGTCGCGCGAGCGCGCGCGTTCGGATGCACGAGCGAGTATTTCGTGAACGGCGCGCTTGGTGAATGAACGACTTCGCTTAGCATCAATTCATGCGCAAAGCGCGCGAGCGTGGCCGCGCGCTGATTCGATTCAGTCTGAACGCCGCAATTAAGAGCGGATTCACCGCGAGAAGCCAAACATGGCGCCTCCAACGTTAGACAAGTCGCAGCGCTTGTCGATAAGGAGGATGCAATGAAGATGTATCGTTACCTCAAACCGGCGATTATCACCGCGGCGCTTGCTGTCGCACTGCCGGCCGCAGCGCAGACGGGGTTTCGCTACGACGACGACGCGCGCTATGACAACGACGTGCGCTATGACACTGCCCGCGTGGTGAAGGTCGATGCGGTCGTGAATCACGCAACACGCCCGATCAGCCGCGAAACGTGCTGGCAGGAGCCGACGACGTATCAGTACCGTCCGAGCTACACGTACTACAGAGACGATGCAAATGGGGGCCCCGATGCCGTCACGGTCGATGGCGACTATCGCAAGATCAGCGATGGCGGCCAGCGCTGCCGCACGGAAACCAACTTGCGCAGCACCGACCGCGTGCTGGGCTACGAGGTGACTTATCGCTACGGAGGCCGCGAATACACGACGCGTATGGACCACGATCCGGGCGATCGCATGCGCGTTCGCGTGAACTATGACTACAGCATTTCGCCGGAAGACTAAATCGGATACTTGAATCCGAACGTTTGAGTACGAGGCGCAACTTCGCAAAAAAAGAATTTCGCGAAACAAATTCGAACGGGGCCGTGATGGCCCCGTTTTTTTTTGGCGCTCAAAGCATGCGCTTCAACTCCGGCATGATCGGCAGCTTGCGTACGCGCACGGTCGTCGCCGCATGAATCGCGTTCGCCAATGCTGGCGCTGCGCTCGGCACGCCGATTTCGCCGGCGCCAGAGGGCTCCGCAGTCGAATCGACGAGATGCACTTCGACCGATTGTGGCGCCTGCGCCATCTTTAGCAGCGGATAGTCCGGAAAATTCTTCTGCTGCACTTCGCCGTCCTTGACCGTGATCGCCAGATGCAGCGCGGCCGACACCGCGTCGATCGTACCGCCCATCATCTGCGCCTCGGCGCCGAGCGGGTTGACGACGCGGCCGATGTCCGCGACACAGATCGCGCGATGGAAGATCACCTCGCCGCGCGCGACCGAGACCTCGAACGCATGCGCGGCGTATCCCCCGAACGTGAAGTGGCAGGCGATGCCGAGACCGTGCCCATCGTCGCGCTTTGCATTCCAGCCGATCTTGTCCGCGCAGATCGAAAGCACGTTGGCGAGACGGCCGGTATCGAAATTCGGTCCGCCATGACCCGAATACGGAATCAACCTTGGCTCACCGAGCATTTCGAGTCGGAGTTTCACCGCGTCCTGCTTCGTCGCAATCGCGATCTCGTCGACAAAGCTCTGCACCGAAAAAGCATGGAAGTTGTGGATCGGCGCACGCCACCAGCCGCGGGGCATACCCGATGGCACGCTGAAAAACGTCTTGTCCAGATTGGCGACGAGTCCGGCCGGAAAATCATCGGGTTCCAGGCATCCATCGAAGATGCGCCGTTTGCGCCCGTTCTCGCGATACGGACGCGGCGTCGCGGCGCAATAGTGCGACCAACCCGTCACGTGCTTGTGGCGATCGAGCGTCGCCGAGAGCGCGTGCACGCCGAACGGCCGGTAGAAATCGTGCTGAAGATCGTCGTCGCGCGTCCACATCAGTTTCACGGGCTTTCCGACCGCTTTCGCGATCAGCACCGCTTCGGCGACGAAATCGTTTTCGAGGCGCCGGCCGAAGCCGCCGCCCGCGCGCGTCATGCGGATGTCGATCGCACTTCGCGCAATGCCGGTCATGCGGCTGATCATCTCCGATGCGCCGCCGGGACTCTGCAGCGAGGCGATCAGGAGCGCGCTGTCCTGCTTCAGCTCGATCAGCGCGCCGGGCGGTTCCATCGTCGCGTGCGCGAGAAACGGCATCTCGTAACGCGCCTGCACGCGGTAGCGTGACGTCTTGCGCGCCTTGTCCATGTCGCCTTCGCGACGCACGACGACGCCATCCTCGTTGCGATCGAGCAGCTCGTTCGCCTTCGCGGCGAGCGCGCTTGTCGATTCCTTTGCCCACGGTCCCTGTTTCCAGGTCACCTTCAATGCATCGCGGCCCTTGATCGCGGCCCAGGTGTTGTCGGCGAGAACCGCGACGCCATCGGCGAGCTGCGCGGCGAAAGGCTCGTCGGGCTTCGGTCCTTGGATGCGGATCACATCGCGCACCCCGGCTACCCTGCGCGCTTCGCTGTCGTCGAGCGTATCGAGCGTGCCGTCGAGCAACGGACAGCGCAACATCACGGCGGTCAACGCGCCGGCGAAATACGCATCGATACCAAAGCGGCTGCGACCGGTGACGATGTCGCGCGCATCCGCGACCCGCGTCGGCTTGCCGATGATGTGGAATTGTTCGGGCGTCTTCAGCGGCGGCGGTTCGGCCGGCGGATCGATAGCGGCTGCACTCCGCGCGAGCGCGCCGTAGGTCAGTTTGCGCCCGTCGGGAGCGATGACCTGGCCGGACTCCGTGCGAAGTTTTTCAGCCGGCAGGTTCCATTCTTGCGCTGCGGCCTGCACCAGCAGCCAGCGCGCGGTCGCACCGGCTTCGCGCAGCTCTTTCCAACCGTCCGGAATGTTGGTGCTGCCGCCGGCGCCTTGATCGCCGTAGCGGTTCGAAGGTCCCTTGTCGGTTTCGATGTAGCCGTACGGAAGCTGGATCACCCGCACCTGCGACCAGTCGACGTCGAGCTCCTCTGCGATCAGCATCGGCAGCGACGTCATGACGCCCTGGCCGATCTCGCAGGCGCGCGCACCGATGACCACGCGATTGTCGCGCTCGATGCGAACGAACGGACCGACTTCGGTGAGATCGTCGCCAAGCAGCTCGGCCGGGAGATCCTCATCCGCACCGCGCGCGAAGCGCACGCCGACCAGAAGCGCTCCCGATGCCGACAACGCGACCGCAAGAAAGCGGCGCCGGCTGCGGTCGATCGCCGCGCTCACTTCTTCGACGCCTGCATCGCTTCGGCCGCCCGCTGGATCGCGCGCCGGATGCGCGGATACGTACCGCATCGGCACAGATTACTGATCGTCGAGATGTCCTCGTCGCTGGGTTTTGGTTTGCGCTCGAGGAGATCGATCGCCGCGATGATCTGCCCCGCTTGGCAATACCCGCATTGCGGAACGTCTTCATCGATCCACGCCTGCTGGACGGGATGCAGCGAATCGTCGGCGAGGCCTTCGATGGTCGTCACCTGATGGCCGGCCGCGTTCTGCATCGGCAGGAGACACGAACGCGCCGCCTTGCCGTCGACGAGCACCGTGCACGCCCCGCACGCACCGACGCCGCAACCGAACTTCGTGCCGGTCAGGCGCAGCGTGTCTCGGAGAAACCACAGCAGCGGCATCGTTGGATCACCGCCGTGCTCGTACGGCTTACCGTTGACGGTGATCGCGAGCGGTGCCGGCGGAGCCGCCGCGTGCGGCTTGGGCGCGGCCGGCGCGTGGCGCTCGGGTTGACTCTGCATGCGTTCCTCCGTGCGGTGTGCACGGGGCGGATTGTCGCATTCGCGCGCGCGAGGGCACAGGCGCCTCGGCGCATTCGTCCCGGAATCACTTCGCACCGGCGCCGACTTCGCGAAAGACGAGTCCGCCGCTGCGATGTCGTCGCTGCGGCGACGGTTCGCAAGACTCGAGGAAGCGCGCCGGGCAGTGCGGGTGGATCTTTCGGGCGGGTCGTACCACCCGGCGCGCGTGAAACGATTTCGAGCTTGAGACGGGCGTCGTGCGGCTTCCCTGCCGGGTCGGCGCCCCAGCCCCGCGGGGCGTTGCCTCGCGGGATGGTCCGGGCCGGGCAACCCGGACCGACGGCCCATCCTTGGGCCGCGCAGGCTCGCTATTGCGTGCAGTCCAGAGTGCTGTCGCTATGCCCGAGCACGACATCGGCAGTGATGACGCCGGCCGCGTTCAGCGTCAGATGAAGAGCGTTCGACGAGAGCGAGCTCATATTGACGCCGTCTCCGCTGATCGCCTGCTCGTTGAGAATCAGCGTCGCGCCGACGATGCCGAGCCCACTGAGATCGACGCTGGTGTTCGGCGATGGATTCACTGGAATGTTCGGTACCGGAATGCCGAGGACTGAGACATCAACGCCGTCGAGCGTTACGGACGGCGGTGTGGGACCGGGACCGCCGGGTGTGAGATTGCCGTTGTCGAATCCGTTGAAGAACGAAAGGTCATCGAGCGGTCGGCGCATCTGCCGGCCGGGCGGCAGGCAATAACCGATGACCTGTGATTCCGAAGAGATGGTGTTCGCGCCGATCGAAAAAAGACTCGTGCCGAGAAGACTGACTGCAGAGAGATTGAGATTCTGGATCGTGACATCGGAACCGGCAGCCGAGAGCGACACGCCGGGTTGGTATTCCGCTTCCGAAGCAATGGTGTCGGTCGTCAGGTTTACGAACGCATTGCCTTGATCCATCGACGGCAACGAATTCTGCTGATAGGTCGCATCGGTCGCGCCGCTGAATCCCGACGGCGCTTGTGGATCGACGTTGAGCTCCGCGACGCCGAGCACGTTGATGTGTACGACCACGTCTCCGGCGTTCGCACTGCCGGTTTCGGCTTGGGCTGGCAGGCTGGCGACGCCCATCAGGATCGCCCCCACGAGCGCGGACAGCCGCAGACCATCACGCGAATGGTGATGACGAATCATGGAACACCTCCTCACTTGCCTTGCCTGCTCATGCAGATTCGAGGAGTGGAGGTGTACGGACAACCTGTCACTAATTACAGGCTGATTCGCCGCAAAGTTTCACATCGGCTGGATGTGCATTGTATAAAGATAGAAATCGCAGCGCGAAGGGTGAAGAGCACGTGAACCACGCGTGCCACTCGCGTGAATCTTCGACGCGCGCGTTGTCGATCAGCGATCCAGCACCC
>DASYJJ010000305.1:0-3918 GCA_035996605.1 Rhodanobacteraceae bacterium | reverse complement strand
CACAACTCTTCTTTGTTTTCGGCATCGTAGCGCTCCTGAGCGTGCTCGGAGATGCAAGAACACTGTGGGTTCGAAACCTGACCAGCGCCAAGCGCCTTGCCAGACATATCTGGCGGATGTGTTTCGCGATGTGGATCGCGACCGCATCGTTCTTCCTCGGCCAGCCGAAGGTGTTCCCGGAACCATTGCGCCACCTCGTCGGCGTGCGCGCGATTCCGGTGCTATTGGTCCTGGTGGTTATGTTTTATTGGCTGGCGCGCGTTCTTTTCAAGGGACAGGCCGCGATCCGGCAACCGATGCGCATGCCTGAAGCGTTGCAATGATCTCGACGATGCTCCGCTTCCTGTGCCGGTGCTTGATGGCGAAGGGCATGGGCGCGGCGCACTGAAAAGAGCGCGACGCCTTGCAGATTGGCAATACGTGACGACGCAAGGCAATGCGCCGCGGACAAACATCGGAACGGAGGAATCGATCATGCAAACCGCAAGAAATGCGGGCCGCACCATCGCAGCGCTCCTGCTCGTGCAAATGCCGAGCGCGGCGGTCGTCAACTTCGTCCTGTTCAAGTCGATGTTCGGGCCGCCGGGCTATCTCGAGGCGGCCTCGGCGCATGCGCTCGATATCCGCCTCGGCGTCGTGCTTGGACTTGTCATGCAGAGCCTTGGCATCGGCATCGCGCTCGCTGCATTGCCGGTGTTCCGTCGATACAGCGAGGCGATGGCATTGGGCGTGCTGGCTCTCACGATCGTTGGGATGTCGGTCGCCATCGTCGAATACATTCATGTGCTTTCGATGCTGTCCTTCAGCCAGGCCTACGCCAACGCGGGCGGCACAAATGTGGAGCTCTTCAAGACGATGGGTCCGGAAGTCGCATCGATGCGCAACTGGGCGCACTTCACGGGACTCATCATCGCGGGCAGCTTCGCATTTCTCCTGTACGGCACGCTGTTCCGTTTCGCGTTGGTTCCGCGCGTGCTCGCGGGATTCGGAATGATCGCTGCGGCGCTTCAGATGACTTCCGTCGGCATGCCGCTGTTCGGGCAATCCGTTGTGTTCCCGATGATTGCACCGCTTGGCCTCGCGCATCTGGCGCTTGCCCTGTGGTTGATCTTCAAGGGTCTTGCCGATCCAAAAGCGGCGAGTCCCGACGTTCGCATCTAGCGGCCGCGATGAACGCTGGCACCCTGATCCGGTCGACTGGACTATCCTCCCGCAATGCCCGCGAGCGCCGTTCCTCTGAAACCGCGTGGCCTGGCGCTGATGCTGCGTTCGGGTCGCGTCGTGTTTGCAGTGGGAATTTCGATCCTGATCGCATTGCCCATGGGGCTTGGCTGGAAATCCGGATTCCTGTCGCTGCTGGCACGCACGATCGCGCTCGGCCTCGTCGCGATGCTCGTGTTTGGACTTTTCGAGCAATGGCCAAGGCGCTTGCCGAACTGGCTTGGACGCTGGGTGCTGCAAGTGTTCGGTGTCGCGATAGCGATGCCGTTGGCGACGTTCGTCATTTACGTGCTGTCGACCAAGGCCGGTGCGCCGCCATTCTGGGCTGACAATGAACGTCTGCAAGGTTTCTCGGCATTGTGCTTTGCCGGGCTCCTGCTCGCGCCATGGATTGCGCTTGCAGCGCTGGTCCGCCAGAAGGATGCGTTGGCGCGCCATCAGGCGCTCGCGTTCGATCTCGAACGCAGCGAGCTCGAAAGGCAAGCTCTCGATGCGCGCCTGCATTTGATGCAGGCGCAGGTTGCGCCGCATTTCCTGTTCAACACGCTTGCCAACGTGCAAGCGCTCGTCGATGCGGGGTCGCCGCAGGCGTCCGCGGTGTTGCGCAGCCTGATCGCTTATCTTCGCGCCGCGGTGCCGCGTCTGCACGAGCCGGCGACGACGCTTGGCCAGGAACTGCAGCTGGTCAAGGCCTACCTCGAGCTCATGCACATGCGCATGCCCGATCGACTCAAGTTCGAGCTGCACATCGACGAGTCCGCGCTGGCGTTGCGCTGTCCGCCGATGACGTTGCTGACGCTGGTCGAGAACGCCGTACGTCATGGCATTGATCCGAGCGAGGAGGGCGGCCGCATCGACATCCACGTGCAGCGTCGCGGCGATCGCATCGTCGTCAGAGTCGTCGACACCGGCGTTGGCCTCGGACAATCCGGCAGCGGGCTCGGCACGGGTCTTTCGACATTGCGCGAACGGCTCAAGCTGATCTTCGGCGCCGAGGCGGAGCTTCGCGTGAGCGCACAACAACCGCGCGGTGTCTGCGCCGAGCTCGATCTTCCGGCACTCGGAGCGACGTACTGATGCGCTCGCGTCCGACCGCGCTCATCGCGGACGACGAGCCGCTGCTTCGCGATGCATTGACGCGCCAGCTCGCGCAGATCTGGCCCGAACTCGAAGTCGTCGCGCAGGCGCGCAACGGTCGCGAGACGATCAAGCTGTTCGAGGCGCGCAAACCCGACGTGTGCTTTCTCGACGTGCACATGCCGGGCGTATCGGGCGTCGAAGCGGCGCATCATATTGGCCGGCGCGCGCATCTCGTGTTCGTTACCGCCTACGATCACTACGCGGTGCAGGCGTTCGCGGAGGGGGTGCTCGATTACCTCGTGAAACCTGTGGAGCCCGCGCGCCTCGCCGATACCGTCATGCGGCTCAAGGATCGTTTGCGCGGCGCAGAGCCGGCGCTGAATACCGAAGCATTGTTGCAGCAACTCGCCGCGCAGCTTCAGCGCGGCGCTGCATCGGCGCCGCTGCGCTGGATTCGCGCGCAGGTGGGCCAGACTCTTCGCCTGATCGCGGTCGACGACATCGATTACCTGCGCTCCGACGCCAAGTACACGCTGATCGCCTGGCGCGGCGACGCGGGGCAACCTGGCGAAGCGCTGATCAGCACGGCGCTGAAGGAGCTCGTCGCCGAGCTTGATCCCGCGCATTTCGCGCAGGTGCATCGATCGGTGGTGGTGAACCTCCGATCCATCAGCCATGTCACGCGCGGGGACAACGAAACCGCCGGGATTCACCTCAAAGGCCGCAAAGAGGTGCTGCCCGTCAGCCGCAGCTACCTGCATCTGTTTCGGCAGATGTAAAGGGCCGGCGTTAGGCGGCGCACTACGGCCGGCCGAAAGTCTTTCGAAAGTTCCGCTCTGTAGCGTCCCCGTGCCAACCGCACGGCGGTCCGCCCGACGTTACACCTATGCCAAAAGTTGGGCTCGCCGGTGGCCGCAGCCTAGAGTACGCTTGAGTTTCGTACGTTATAGCGTCTCATTTTGTGCGGCTTCGCTCCTGGCCGAGGCGTCCGCTCTCCTGAGTATCTCCATGAAGACATCCTTGCTGGCACTTTGTGTTTGCTCCGCGCTGGCGGGCAGCGCCGTCGCGGCCGAAACGCCGGTCACGATGCCGGCGAATGCACCCACAGATCCACAGCTCAAGGCGCTCGACGCGCGCATCCGCGCACTCGAAACCGAAGCGCAGAAACTTCGCGAAGAGGCTGCGGCCGCGCTCGCGCAAGCGACTGCCGCGCGTTCCGAACTCGACAAGATGAAGGCGGATCTCGCGGCGCAGCCCGCGGCATCGGCCGCGCAAGACGCCGCCGCGGTCGCAGCGGTGAGCGCGCCGGCGGAATCGTCCGCGCCATCGGCGGGCGGTGCGAACGGAAATGCGTTCAATCCTGCCATCGCCGTCATTCTCAACGGCAACTACGCGCATCATTCTGAAAATCCGGATCACTACACGCGCGCTGGATTCCCGGTCGTCGAAGGCACCGGTCCCGGTCCGCAGGGACTGTCGCTCGGCGAAAGCGAGATCTCACTCGCGGCAAATGTCGACGACAAGTTCTACGGCCAGTTCACCATCAGCTACGACGACGACAACGGCAAAGTCAGCACGAATATTGAAGAAGCGTACATCGACACGCTGAGCCTTCCG
>DASYJJ010000304.1:0-1699 GCA_035996605.1 Rhodanobacteraceae bacterium | reverse complement strand
GCGGCGTCGCCGAGCTGTGCGACGAAATAAAGATCGACCAGCACATACAGCGTCTGGAACAGCATGCCGATCGCGATCGGCGCGGACATCCGCACCAGATGACGGGCGATGGGACCTTGAGTCATATCCTGCATGGCGAATGCCTCGGAGCGCGCGAAGTCGGATGCGGATTCTGCCGCGATCGCGGCGTTTCGTCTTGGATTTTTTCGCCGGTCGAATTGCGCGATAATGGTACGCGCCCGGCGATCGTGCGTGCGTTGTCCACGATTGGCCTTCTGCCGATTGCGCCGCCGCAGTTGTGTAAACGCGGCACGCGCGGCCGTCGCCGCCGATCGGCTACAATCCGATCCCGCTCGTTTCGGTACTCCCATGATTGCGTTCAGGAATTTCGCCCTGCGGCGCGGCGAACGCCTGCTGCTGTCCAACGTCGACCTCGCGCTGCACGCCGGCGCACGGGTGGGTGTGGTCGGCCGCAACGGCTGCGGCAAGTCGAGCCTGTTCGCGGCGATCCAGGGCGAAATCGAATCGGACCACGGCGATCTCGACCTGCCGACGCGTGTGCGCATCGCGAGCGTCGCGCAGGAAACGCCGTCGCTTCCGGATGCCGCAATCGATTTCGTCGTTTCGGGCGACACCGAAGTCCACGCGATCCTTCAAGCGGAAGCCGCGGCGACGCTTGCCGAGAATTGGGACGCTGTCGCCGCCGCACATCAGAAGATGGCCGACATCAACGGCTACGACGCCGAAGCGCGCGCCGGAAGGCTGCTGCACGGACTCGGTTTCCGTTCCGAAACCCATCGCATGCCGGTCTCCGATTTTTCCGGCGGCTGGCGCGTCAGGCTCAACCTGGCGCGCGCGCTGATGATGCCGTCGGATCTGCTGCTGCTCGACGAGCCGACCAACCATCTCGATCTCGACGCCGTGCTCTGGCTCGAACAGTGGCTCCTGAAATATCCCGGCATGCTGATGCTGATTTCGCATGACCGCGAATTCCTAGACGGCGTCGCCACGCACATCCTGCATCTGCACGAAGGTCGCGCGAAGCTTTACACGGGCGATTACACCAGCTTCGAGCATCAGCGCTCCGAGCAACTGCATCAGCAGCAGATCGCATTCGAGAAGGAGCAGGTCGAGCGCGTGCATCTGCAGGCGTTCATCGACCGCTTCAAGGCCAAGGCGAGCAAGGCCAAGCAGGCGCAATCGCGCATGAAACGTCTCGCCAAGTTGCCTGGCACCGAAGCGGTGCGTGCCGAACGTCAGATCCACATCAACTTCGCCGAGCCGGTAAAGCTTCCGCATTCGTTGCTGCGCCTCAACCATGTCGAAGCGGGCTATGTGCTCGAATCGCGCCGCGCGCAGAACGGTTCGGAAGGCAATGCGTCCGCGCAACTCACCGGCGCACACGATCCTTTGGTTGGTCCTTCTGATCACACGCTCGATGTGGAAGAAGGAAACCACATCGTCGTCCTGCACAAGGTGAAGTTCGGTCTCGAAGCGGGCGATCGTATCGGCCTGCTCGGCCCGAACGGCGCTGGCAAATCGACGCTGGTGAAGACGCTGGTCGGTGAAATTCCGATGCTGTCGGGCGAGCGCACTGCGCATCCCGATCTCGTGCTCGGCTATTTCGCGCAGCACACCGTGGAATCGTTGCACGAAGGCCAGACCCCGATCGATCACCTTCGCGACATCGCACCGAACG
>DASYJJ010000303.1:0-2384 GCA_035996605.1 Rhodanobacteraceae bacterium | reverse complement strand
CGGGCGGTTGCGCGATCGGCTCGCGGCCAGTCGATCTGCATCTCAAAGGCCTGCAGGCGCTCGGTGCCGAGGTTTCGGTCGAGAACGGCTACATCAAGGCGCGCGCGAAACGCCTGAAGGGTGCGCATATCCGTCTCGATCTCGTCACCGTCACCGGCACCGAGAACATCATGATGGCCGCGACGCTCGCCAAGGGCACGACGGTCATCGAGAACGCAGCGCAGGAACCCGAGGTCATCGATCTCGCCAATTGCCTCAACGCGATGGGCGCCAAGATCGAAGGCGCGGGCACCGCGACGTTGATCATCGAAGGCGTCGAGCGTCTTTCCGGCACGACCTATGAAGTGCTGCCCGATCGTATCGAGACCGGCACGTTCCTCGTTGCCGGCGCGATTACCGGAGGCAAGATCACTGCAAAGCGCGCGCGGCCGAAGACGCTGGACGCCGTGCTCGGCAAGCTCGAAGACGCCGGCGCGCACATCAACACCGGCGAGGACTGGATCGAGCTCGACATGCGCGGTCGCAGGCCAAAGGCCGTCAACGTCACAACCGCGCCGTATCCCGCATTCCCGACCGACATGCAGGCGCAGTTCACCGCGCTCAACTGCGTTGCCGAAGGCGTCGGCATCATCACCGAAACCGTATTTGAAAACCGTTTCATGCACGCGCTCGAGCTGCAGCGCCTCGGCGCCGACATCCAGCTCGAAGGCAACGCCGCGATCGTGCGCGGCGTCGGACACATGTCGGGCGCGCCGCTGATGGCGACTGATCTGCGCGCGTCCGCATCACTGGTCCTGGCCGGGCTCGTCGCACGCGGCGACACTGTGGTCGATCGCATCTACCACATCGATCGCGGCTACGAGAACATCGAAGAGAAGCTCGGCGGCCTCGGCGCGCGCATCCGGCGTCTGCCCTCGTAGCTTCTATTGTTTTCCCCTCTCCCGCTTGCGGGAGAGGGTAGGGTGAGGGGCGGCGCTACTGCACGTCCGCACTGATCAGCTTCCCGCGCGCGTCGTATTCCACATTGCCAAACCCGCGCTCGTCCTCGATCTCGATATACACATGCGGCGATCCGCACAAGCCGCTGCGATAGATGCTCACGTTCTTCACCCAACCCTGCGCCATCGGCGGTATCAGCGCCGGCGCACCGGCGATCATCGCCGGCAACGAGGCGAGCGGAACGTCCGCAGCCGCGAACGGCTTGTTGCAATCGAACGGAATCGCATCGTCCTCGTTCCACAGCTTGATGCTGCCGTTGTCGTCGACGAGGTAAGTCGAAACACGCTTCTTGTTGGACGGCTGAAACACATCGACTGAAAGCTGCGACTTGTCGAGGCCGATGTGCTTGAACGCGAGCGGGGCGCCGACCACCGCCTGCACGCGCGCGAGATCAGCCTCGATACCTTGCAGAAAATCATGTGCACGGCCGTCGCCCGGCGTCGCCGGCGCATCGGTTGCCTTCGCTGTCGCTGCCGGCGGAGGCGCGGAGCCGGCGGCAAGTTTCTTCATGTCGACCTTCGCCCATCCGTCGCCGCGCATCTCGCGCGCTTTCGGTGAGGAGCCGTCCGGGGCGTAGGTCAGCTCGAGCATCGCGTCGGAGTTGCTGTCGCTCGACAGAATGCCGCGCCACCCGAATTCCTTGCAGAAGATGTCGGCTGCAAGCTCGACGTTCTCGGGCTGCTTGTATCCGTTCGCCGCAGCGATTGCACGCACCCGCGCGAGCACGCACGCGCCTGCTGCGAGATCGAGATCGGCGAACGCGATCTTCTTCTTGCAGTCGATGCTGCCCGACTTTTGCGGTTCGCCTTCCTTCATCGGCTGGCCGGGCACCGCTTCGTAGCGGTCGAACTCGTCGGGCGCTGCATCGTTCTGCACGAGCGCATCCGCGTAGTGCTCGCCCAAGCCGAAGCGCAGCACATGAACCGGTTTTCCGATTCGCGCCGCGAACACCGCTTTCAGCGCGGCGGGATCATCGAGCGGATGTGCGGGCACGATCGGCGTGTCGGCGTACGCGATCGGGCACGCAAAGCTCGCGGCCAGCAGCAAGGGCAGCGCGCGGCGCATCGAATCAGTCCTTGTCCACATCGAGCACTTTCCCGTCGAGACTGAGCTCGACGCGTCCGTCATGCCGCGGCGTATCGACGTGGACCGTCCAGATCGGAATATCCGAATAGGTCAACATCCCGTGCGTATTGCCTCTTTCGAGCTCGATCAGGACCACGCGGCCATCGGGCAGGCCGAGCTTGGCTTTCGCGGCCGTCAGCATCGAAGGCAGGCGTTGGAAATCAATCGTGGTCAGCTCGATGGCGTGATGATCGACCGCCTCGACACTTGGGTAATGCTCGAACTTGACGGGCATCGCATCGCTCATCTTCCCGTGCTCG
>DASYJJ010000302.1:0-7220 GCA_035996605.1 Rhodanobacteraceae bacterium | reverse complement strand
ACCGGATCATTCTGTTCGACCAGCGAGGTTGCGGGCGCTCAACACCGCACGCGGAACTCACCGACAACACCACATGGCATCTGGTCGCCGATATCGAAGCGCTGCGCGAGCATCTCGGCGTCGCGCGCTGGCAGGTGTTCGGCGGCTCGTGGGGTTCGACGCTCGCGCTCGCCTACGCGCAAACCCATCCCGAGCGCGTGACCGAACTCGTGCTGCGCGGCATCTTCATGCTGCGCCGCTGGGAGCTCGAATGGTTCTACCAGAAAGGTTGCGACGCGATCTTTCCGGACGCGTGGGAAGAATTCCTGAGGCCCATTCCGGAGGCCGAGCGCGGCGACTTGATGAGCGCTTATCACCGAAAGCTGACCGATGCAGAGTCCGCATCACGTCTGGCCGCGGCGCGGGCGTGGTCGATCTGGGAAGGCGCGACGAGTTTCCTCTTACAGGATCCGGCGCACATCGCATCGAGCGGCGAGGACGAGTTCGCGCTCGCGTTCGCACGCATCGAGTGCCACTACTTCGTTCACGGCGGATTCTTCGAGCGCGACGATCAACTGCTTCACAACGCGCATCGCCTGCGCACGATTCCGGCGGTGATCGTGCAGGGCCGCTACGACATCGTGTGCCCGCTGCGCAGCGCCTGGGACTTGCACCGCGCGTGGCCGGAAGCGGATTTGCGCATCGTCGTCGATGCGGGACATTCGGCGTTCGAGCCCGGCATCACGCACGAGCTCATTGCGGCGACGGATCGCTTCCGCTGATCTCGCGCCTCGCGCGCAAAGTGCCAACACATCGCAAAAGAAAAGGCCCGCCAACGCGGGCCTTTCTTGTCTGTCGCGGATCGCGTGAGTGCAGCGATCAGTGTCCGGGTGCCGGAGCGGCTGCGTCGCCCTTGAGGCACGTGCTCATGTAGGTCTTGCGCGCATCGCCGGCCAGCTTTTCCTTCGAAGCTTCCGCGTTGCAGGTCTTCATCTTTTCCTGCTGCGTCTGTTTGGCTGTCATCGCGGGCGCTGCTGCGGTTTCGCCCTTGAGGCAGGTGCTCATGAAGGTCTTGCGCTCATCGCCGGTCTTGCCGGTCGCCTGCTTGTTGCAATCGACCATCCGCTGCTGCTGAGGAGTCAACGGCTTGGCGGGCTTGCTCGTGTCTTGCGCGAACGCCGCGCCGCAACCGAGTGCCAGCGCGAACGCGAGCGCCAGCGAAAATTGAGCCTTCAGCTTCATGGTAGGAATCCTCTGAAAGTTGATCCGGCGCCACACCGGCTCCGGTGGCGCGCAGTCTACGCCCACGCTCCTCGCGCCAGCAGGGAACGACGAATGTTGACGAATGCCGTTGCCACGCGTTCAGCCACGAAGCGAGGAACACGTCACGTCCCGGCGCTGACGAAAAATAACAGCCACGAAGCTCTGATCGGGTCAGATCGACGTGCCGTAGCGCGCCGTTCGATCGTCAGGCCGCGACTGCGTGTACCGCTATTGTCACGCGCGGACCTTCGACCAGCGCTCGCCGCACGCCTTCGATCAACAGCTCGACTTCATCGGCGCCGACATTGAAGTGCGGCGTGAAGCGCAGCGAATTGACGCCGCCGTGGATGACGCCGTAACCGTGCTCGCGCATCCATTCCTCGGTGCTGCCGGCGCCGTAGCACTTGAACGCCGGATCGAGCTCGCAGGAGAAGAGAAGTCCCGTGCCCTGCACCTTGGTGATGTAGCCCGGCAGCTCGGCCTTGAGCTTGTTGAGGCGATCGATGAATTCGCGGCCGCGGGCACGCACGTTGTCGCGCACTTCGTCGGTCAGCGTCTCCATCACCGCACAGGCAACATCGAGCGCGCGCGGATTGGCGGTCATCGTGTTGCCGTAGATGCCCTTCTTGTAGAGATCGACGGCGCGCGGAGCGACCGCGAGCACCGACAACGGATATTGTCCCGCGTTCAGCGCCTTCGAATATGTTTCCATGTCCGGCGCGTCGAGTTTCTCGAAGCCGGGATAATCGACGATCGACAACACGCCGTGAGCGCGCAAGCCCGCCTGGATCGAATCGATCAGCAGAAGGCTTCCGTGTGCACGCGTCAGCTCGCGCGCAGCTGCATAGAATTCCGGCGTCATCGAGCGGCCGGGATCGCCTTCGCCCATGACCGGCTCGATGAACATTGCCTCGATGAACCAGCCCTGTTTTTCCGCGTCGGCGAAGATCTGGCGCAGATGCTCGACGCTGTATGGCTCGACCGTGATCAGGCTGTGCTCGTCGCGGAAGCTCGCCAGATGCTGCTGGTACGGCTTGCGCGACGAATCGGAATAGATGGACGGTTTCTCCGTGCGACCGTGGAACGCGCCTTTGACAGCAACGCGCTTGATCGTGCGCCCGGCATGACGCGCGCCAGGATCGGTCATGAGTTTTGCATTGACGTCCGAGATACGCGCCGCGAGCGTCACCGCTTCCGAGCCCGAATTGAGGCAGAAGAATTTCGGATAGGGAGAACCGCCACGCGTGCGTCCGATCTCGCGCTTCAGCATGCGGCCGAAACGGAGCTGCGAAAGACTCGGCGTCATCACGTTCGCCATGACCTGCGGACGGGCCAGCGCTTCGAGCACGCCTTTCGGCGTATGTCCGAACGGCAACATGCCGTAACCGCCCGCGTCGTAGATCACCGCGCCTTTCAGCGTGACGACCCACGGACCTCGGGCGGCGATGGCGACGTAAGGATTGACGCCGTCTTCAGGATAGAAATTGACGAAGTCGGCCTGCACGGTGCTGATCTGCTCGGCTTCGTCCATGCGCAGCACATCGGCGAGATTCGAGCGCAATGCGAGGTGCGCGGCATAGCCGGCTTCGATTGCTTCGACGAGCTCCGGATGGATCGCGCTGGCGCTTTCGATCTGCGCATCGCCCAGGCCCGGCGTGCGAATGGCACCACCGAACTCGCGCATTTCCTTCAGTTTGGTCACCAGGGCATTCATTGCCGTCTCCTCCAAACGCGCGCACGCCCGACCATCGAAACGATCGGACGAATGCGTTTTAGCCATTGATTTGAAATGAAAAAATCGCTGGATGTAGCCTATCACAGCGCCCATTACCGCGGTACCCCACGGCCCCGCGCGGCCGCCTGCGCGGGGACATGACACCCGTCACCAGCAACGTTTGACGCGTGTATCTGGGTTCGCGCGCTGCCGCTGCCTAGAGTGGCGCTCAGCGTTCAAAAGGGAGTGGCCCCATGCACATCGCCGGATCCAGCAGCTGCGCCGAACTTTTCGCGGTCCGCAAGCGCTTTGGAGCGATCATGGCGCTCGACGGAGTCGATCTCGATGTCCGGTCCGGCGAACTCCTGGCCCTCCTCGGTCCGAACGGCGCCGGCAAAAGCACGGCGATCGGTCTCCTGCTCGGCCTTTCCGATCCGGAGTCGGGCGAAGTCCGCCTGTTCGGCCAATCGCCGCACAAACTCGAAGCGCGCCGCAGCGTCGGCGTGATGCTGCAAAGCGCCGGCCTGCCGGACACCCTCAAGGTCCGCGAGTTGCTGGCGCAGACGCGAAGCTATTATCCGCATCCGCTTGACACCACCGAATGCGCCGCGACCGCGGGCATCGCAGACCTGCTCGACCGCCGCTACGGCAAGTTGTCCGGCGGGCAGCAACGGCGCGTGCAGTTCGCGCTGGCCATATGCGGACGCCCGAGACTTCTCTTTCTCGACGAGCCCACGGTCGGGCTCGACGTCGAAGCCCGCCAAGCGCTGTGGAGCTCGATGCGAGCTCTCGTCGCCGGTGGATGTGCGGTGCTCTTGACCACGCACTATCTCGAAGAAGCCGAAGCGCTCGCCGATCGCGTCGCCGTGCTCGGGCGCGGCCGCATCATCGCCGACGGCAGCGTGCGCGAGATCCGCGCGCGCGTCGCGCAACGTCGCATCCGCTGCGTTTCCACACTGGCACCCGAGGCGATCGGCGCGTGGCCCGACGTGCGCAGCATCTGTCGCGATGGCGACCGCATCGAGATCGTGACGAACTCCGCCGAGAGCGTCGTGCGCCAACTGCTCCGCGAAGACATGCGTCTTAGCGAGCTCGAGGTCGAGCGCGCCGGTCTCGCCGAAGCGTTCATCGAAATCACCCAGGAGGCCGCGTGATGAATACGATCGTGCAAGCACTTCCGCGCGTCTCGCTGCCGCGCATCTACGCGCTCGAAGGCAAACACGAATTCCTGCGCCTCCTGCGCGCGCCATCGTTCGCGGTGCCGACGCTGATGTTCCCGCCGATGTTTTATCTTCTGTTCGCGGTGCTGTTCGCCGGACGCGGCGGCGATTTCCACGCGAATATCTATCTCCTCGCGACGTACGGCGTGTTCGGCGTGATGGCGCCGGGATTGTTCGGATTCGGCGTTTCGGTCGCACTCGATCGCGAGCGCGGCTGGCTGACGCTGAAGCGCGCGCTGCCGATGCCGCCCGGCGCCTACCTCGCGTCCAAGCTCGCGATGGCGATGCTGTTCGCGGCGGTCATCTTCACGATTCTCGCGATCCTCGCAACGACGCTTGGCGCAGTCCATCTGCCGATGTCGGCGTGGCCGCAGCTGCTCGCGGTCGACGTCTTCGGCGTGCTGCCGTTCTGCGCGATCGGACTTCTCATCGGAACGATGGTCAGCGGACAGGCTGCACCGGCGGTGATCAACCTCATCTACCTGCCGATGTCATTCCTGTCCGGTCTGTGGATGCCGCTCACGGTGTTGCCGGGCGTCGTTCGCGAGATCGCGCCGCTGTGGCCTGCGTTCCATCTCGGCCAGCTTGCGCTCGGTGCTGTCGGCGAACCGATGACCGGCACTCCACTCGGCCACATTGTCGTGCTGGTCGCGGTGACCGCACTGTTCCTCTTTCTCGCATGGCGGCGCCTCGCGCGCAGCGCATGAGCGAGGGAACGGAGACGAGCATGCGCATGATCTACGCGCGACTCCTGATAAGCGGCGCGCTTTTCGCGGCAGTGCTTGCGTTCGTTGCGTTCGCCCCGCAACACGAAGGCAACCACGCAGACAGCGCTTCGCGTCACGTCGGCGCCGCGCAGTGACGGTGCGGCGTATGATCTCTTCCCGCATGAACGAATCGCGCGAAACGATTGCTGCCGGCGCCACCGGCTCGCGACGCGGGTCCTTGGCGGCGACGCTGAGAGGCGTGCGGCGGCGTATCCTGCCGCAGCACCTCGACGATCTCGGCTGGGCACCTGTCTGGAGCCTTCTGTACCTCGGCTTCCTGTTCATGACGTGGGACGATCCGGCATCGAACTGGCTGCGTCCGACGCTGGTCAGTATCGCGATCTTCCTGCCGCTCTATTTCCGCTGCTACTGGCTGACCGGCTGGAAGCAGCTCGCACATGTCGGCGCGCTGGCCAGTCTCGCGTTTGCGCTGGTGCCGTTCAACAAATGTGCGCACACCTATCTGATCTATGCGGCGATCTTCCTGCCGTTCAGCGGTTTGCCGCTGCGCACGTCGCTGTTGCTGATCCTGGGTGGCCTCGCGCTTTATACCGGCGAGCTGGCATTGCTCAACGTGCCGGGCAGAGCGATCGTGATCATCATCGGTGTCACGCTGATCGTCTCGGTTGCGGTGTGCGCGGCGAACACGGCGCATCGCGAAAAACGCCTGCGCCAGTCGGAGCTCAAGCTCAGTCACGACGAGATTCGGCGGCTCGCCGCGCTCGCCGAGCGCGAACGCATCGGCCGCGATCTGCACGATCTGCTCGGCCACACGCTGTCGCTGATTACACTTAAATCCGAGCTCGCGGTGCGGCTGTTCGATCGCGACCCGCTCGGAGCGCGGCGCGAAATCGTCGATGTCGAGCGTGTCGCGCGCGATGCGCTTGGCCAGGTGCGCCGCGCCGTGACGGGCATTCGCGCTGCTGGAATTGCGGCGGAGCTCGCTTCCGCGCATCTGCTGCTCGAATCGGGCGGTGTCTGCCTCGAATACGAAGCGCTGGACGGAAGTGTGTTGCCGCCCGACATCGAAACGATTTTCGCGCTGATGATTCGCGAAGGCGTCACCAACATCCAGCGACACGCGCGCGCGAGCCAGGCGCGCGTATCTCTGGCAGTTGCCGAACGCGAAGTTCGGCTCGTCATCGAGGACAACGGCCGCGGTGGCGTGATCGCGCCCGGCAACGGACTCACCGGAATGCGCGAGCGCCTGCGCGCGCTCGATGGTGATCTCGTCATCGCTTCCGAACGCGGAAGGGGCACACGACTCGAGGCATGCGTGATCCTGCCGGCGAGCATCGCCGACGCGATGCCCGTCTCCGGGCGCACGGCGAGAGAATGAGCCTGGTTAAAATCCGGATCGACTGAACCGCGGGGTCCGGACGCGAAGGCCTCCATCCGGGTTTCTTCGCGCAGTTCTGCCCGTCGTAGGTGTGTCATCCGCACCGAGAACGGCCAACCACGCAACGATTCAATCTTGCGCGCGCGTCTGCTACCGTCCCTCTCATCGTCACGAGCGCCGTTCCGATGATCCGCGTATTGCTGGCCGAAGATCAGGCAATGGTGCGTGGTGCACTGACCGCGCTCTTGAAGCTCGAACCGGATATCGACGTGATCGGTTCGGCGGCCGACGGCGAGGAAGCCTGGCGCGCGGTGCAGCAATTGAAGCCCGACCTGCTGGTGACCGACATCGAAATGCCGGGCATCACCGGGCTCGAGCTTGCACAGCGCGTGCAGCGTTACGAGGTGCCGACGAAAGTCGTCATCGTCACCACGTTTGCGCGCGCGGGATTCCTCCGCCGCGCTCTCGAAGCCGGCGTCAGCGGCTACCTCTTGAAGGACGCGCCGGCCGAGCAACTCGCTGATGCTCTCAGAAAGGTTCATCGCGGCGGGCGCGCGATCGATCCTGCGCTCGCAGTCGAGGCATGGTCCGAAGCCGATCCGCTCAACGATCGCGAGCGCCAGGTTCTGCGGTTCGCCGGCGAAGGACTCTCGGCAGGCGATATCGCTTCGCGCCTGAATCTTTCGCAGGGCACGGTGCGCAATTATCTCTCCGAGGCGATCGGGAAGCTGGGTGTTGGCAATCGCATCGAGGCGTTTCGGCTGGCGCGGCAGAAGGGGTGGTTGTAGACGGCGCGATGGGACCGCTTGCCCTAACCCCAGCCCTCTCGCGCGAGCGGGGGAGTTGGTAAATCTTTACCATCGCGGATTCTGAAATTCCGAATCCACGCTTTTGAAGAAATCCGATTTTCATTTCGATCTGCCGCCGGACTTGATCGC
>DASYJJ010000301.1:0-3212 GCA_035996605.1 Rhodanobacteraceae bacterium | reverse complement strand
TGTTGTTGAAGTCGTAGCCGAAACCTGCGCCGGCATACCACTTGTCGCTGGTGTCATCGACGTTGACCGGAACGCCTGCGCTGTCGAGGTAGGCGCCCTTGACGTCGGCGCGGAACCAGCCCGTACGACCGCTTACATACCAGTTGTCGGTGACATTGAAATGGCCGTTGATGCCAAGGTTCCAGCCCTTGAGATCCGCATCACGCAGACCGAGCCCGTCAAAGCGGCTCTTGGTCGAGAAGTTGCCGAGATCGGTGTAGCCGCCTTCGACACCCAGCAGCACGTTCGGAGCGACCGCCCAGCGGTAGCCGACGTTGCCGAGAAAACCGGTGTCGCTGTCGTCGTAAACGCCCTTGTTGACGTTCGACTCGCCGACGTTTCCATTGATGAAGAAGCCGCTCTGATCGGCGGCGTGACTGGTCAGGGGGATCGCGGCAAGACCCGCGGTAGCTAGGGCAATGGCAAACAATGTGTTTTTCATGATTGGGACTCCAACTTCTTGGCAATTAAGGATTTTTGCAACTCATCCCTGGGTCGCCGAACTTCGACCCTCCACCCATCCATGGGTTCGATTTTCGGCCTGCCGTCGTTAGGTAGGGTTCATTAGCCTGAATTCAATACTGGAAAGTTCAGAAATTATTCAGGCTCTTGCGCCGGCACGACAACGACGCCCTTCATCGGCGACAATCGCGCCCCTCGCGACGCGCCGCCCGGTGCGGCCGCGCTCCGATTCCGCCTTATCGTTCGAGCTGCCGATGCCGAGTCGAAGAGAACTCGCCAACGCGATCCGCGCGCTGGCCATGGATGCGGTCGAAGCCGCCAAGTCCGGTCATCCCGGCATGCCGATGGGCATGGCCGATGTCGCCGAGGTGCTGTGGAACGATTTCCTCAGCCACAACCCGAAGAATCCGAAGTGGCCCGACCGCGATCGATTCGTGTTGTCGAACGGCCATGGATCGATGCTGCAGTACGCGCTGCTGCATCTGACCGGCTACGAGCTTTCGATCGATGAGCTGAAACGGTTCCGTCAGTTGCACTCGAAGACCGCGGGACATCCCGAAGCCAGCGAAACGCCGGGCGTCGAGACGACCACCGGTCCGCTCGGGCAAGGTCTCGCGAACGCGGTCGGCATGGCGCTCGCCGAGAAAGTCCTGGCGACGCGCTTCAATCGCGAAGGCCTTCCGATCGTCGATCACTACACGTACGTGTTTCTCGGCGACGGCTGCATGATGGAAGGCATCTCGCACGAGGTCGCATCGCTCGCCGGCACGCTCAACCTCGGCAAACTGATCGCGATCTGGGACAACAACGGCATCTCGATCGACGGCGAAGTGCACGGTTGGTTCACCGACGACACGCCCGCGCGCTTCGAGGCGTACGGCTGGGAAGTCCTGCGGGATATCGACGGCCATAATCCCGAAGCGATCAAGGCCGCGCTGGTGTCGGCCGCGCTCGATCCGGACAAGCCGACATTGATCTGCGCGAAGACGATCATCGGCTACGGTGCGCCGAACAAGCAGGGCAAGGAAAGCTGCCACGGCGCCGCGCTCGGTAAAGACGAAGTGGCCGCTGCGCGCGTCGCGCTCGGCTGGGACCATCCGCCGTTCGTCGTGCCCGACGAAATCTACGATGCGTGGAACGCCGAAGCGCAAGGCACCCAGCGCGAGAGCACCTGGAATGCGTTGTTCTCACGCTATCGCAATGCGCATCCGGATCTCGCCGCCGAATTCGAACGGCGCATGGCCGGCGAATTGCCCGCGGATTTCGCCGCGCACGCGGATGCGTACGCGCGCAAGCTGCAGGCCGAAGGCCCCACCGTGGCATCGCGCAAGGCGTCGCAGATGGCGCTCGATGCGTTCGGGCCGAAGCTGCCGGAACTGATCGGAGGATCGGCCGATCTCGCCGGATCGAACCTGACCATCTGGAAGGGCTCGAAGGACGTCAACGCGCACGACGCAGCCGCCAACTATGTCTATTACGGCGTGCGCGAGTTCGGCATGAGCGCGATATCGAACGGTCTCGCATTGCACGGCGGTTTTGTTCCGTACGACGCGACGTTCCTGGTTTTTTCCGACTACGCGCGCAACGCCGTGCGCATGTCCGCGCTGATTCCGGCGCATGCGATTCACGTCTATACGCATGATTCGATTGGCTTGGGCGAAGACGGTCCTACGCATCAGCCGATCGAGCATCTGGCCACCCTGCGCTACATTCCGAACAATCGTCTGTGGCGGCCGTGCGACGCGGTTGAGTCAGCGATCGCTTGGAAGGCGGCGATCGAGAGGACCAGGGGGCCGTCGTGCCTGATCTTCTCGCGTCAGAATCTCGCGCATCAGCACCGCACGGACGCGCAAGTGAACGCGATCGCGCGCGGCGGCTATGTGCTCGCCGATCCCGGCAGCGCGAAGTTCGACGCGATCGTCATCGCGACCGGTTCGGAAGTCGATCTCGCGATCCAGGCGATGCGTGCGCTGGCGGGCGAAGGCATCGCGGTGCGGATCGTCTCGATGCCGTGCACGAACGTGTTCGACGAACAACCGCTCGAGTACCGAGAAAGCGTGCTGCCTTCCTGGTGCCGCAAACGCGTCGCGGTCGAAGCCGGTGTCACCGATTATTGGCGCAAATACGTCGGTCTGGACGGTGCGGTCGTCGGCATCGATACGTTCGGCGCGTCAGCTCCGGCCGAGGCGTTGTTCAAGCATTTCGGCTTCACGGTCGAGCACGTCGTCGCGGCGGTGAAGTCGCTGGTCTGAGCCGGACGCGGTATCGCGACCGTGCGACGCGGTGCGTCCTAGGTCGCCTGGAAACGCACCGGCAGCTTCAGAAATGCGCGCGCTCCATTCGCACTCGGCGGCAAGCGCCCGCCGCGCAGATTGACCTGGATTGCCGGCCACAACAGACGCGGGGTTGCCAGCGTCGCGTCGCGCTGCATGCGCGCGGCCGTGAATGCGGCCTCCGTGGTCGTTGCACTCAGAAACAGGTTGCCGGCCTTCTCGGCGCCGAGCGCGACGTCGGCGACCGGCTCGACGTCCTTGGGCGGATAGTCGTGACACAGGAACACGCGCGTCGCGTCCGGCAGGTCGTAAAGGCGCATGACCGAACGGTAGAGGGCCGCTGCGTCGCCGCCCGGGAAGTCGCAGCGCGCGGTGCCGGCGTGCGGCGCGAACAGCGTGTCGCCGACGAACACGACGTTGCCGACGAGATAGCTGATG
>DASYJJ010000300.1:0-1818 GCA_035996605.1 Rhodanobacteraceae bacterium | reverse complement strand
TCCTCGTACTCGTCGAGCTGCGGATAGAGTTGCGCCGCGCCGTTGCGCGGGCGATCGCTCACGAAAAGAATGCTGCCGTCCGAAAGATACGTCGGGCTCACGTTGTTGAATCCCGACGGCTGATTCGCAACCCGCGTGACTTGCGCCGTTTCGCCCTGGCCGAGGCCGGTCACTTCATAGAGTTCCCAGAACCAGGGATCGCGTTCGTATTGCTGCTCCGGCGCGCCGATGACCATGCTGAAAATCGCACGCGTGCCGTCCCACGATACGGCGGGATCGCGCACAGCAATCGCATTCGCTCCCTGCTGTCCATTCATGCCGAAACCCGCTTCCTGCGTCAGGTTGCGCAGGCTGCCGTCGGGGTAACGGATCATCAGATCGCCGCCGCGCCCGACGCGATCGATGTCGGCGAGGTGGTTGGCGAACACGCTGCCGATAGCCGCAAAGTCGCCGGAGATCGGAAACTGTGTGGCGAACAGGATTGGATTCTGCAGCGGCTGCGCTGCAGCGGCGATCGCGAAACACGCGAGCATCGCGGTTGCGCAGCCACGTAGGTACGCCATGTGTGTCCCCTTGACGTGTCGACGTTCCCCGCGCCGGCAACTCTTTATGGGCTGCGTGTTCATTATCCAAATCCAGCGCAGCGTTTACGATAAGTGGGTCATGTTTGCGCAGATGCGCGGGGTTTCTACGAGGTCCGTGGATGCGGTGGTTGTCGCGGCCGCCTCACCGGACAGCCGCCCGCTGTTCGGCGTCGGGGAAAGGCCGCGATTCGGCGCCCGATGTCAGTTTTCGAGGTCAGTTCAAATCAGACTCGACGTCGGCTGGACGCCGCGCTTGCGTCCGAACCCCGCATGTGTCAAGAAATGCGCTCGCGTCGGGGGAAACGCATATGCATCGCTGGCACGTCCTTATCGCCGGGTGCGCGGTCGCATCGGGCGCTGCGGCACAGAATCTCGTTATCTACGACGAAGCGCTGCGCAACGGCTTCGTTGGCGACTTCTCGTACGGCGGTGGCTACGACTTCGCGAGCACGGCCGAGGCACATGGCGGCACGCACTCGGTCGCTTTCACTGGCGACAATTTCAATGCGGTGTCATTCACCGACCCGACGCAGGATTTCGCCGTAGCGCAGTATCCGATCCTGCATTTCTGGATCCACGGCGGCACGACCGGCGGTCAAGAGCTTGCCCTGTTCGCGTGTCCCGATTCGTCCGGTAGCGGCTGCGCGAGCGCGCCGCTCGACGGTTTCATCGCCGGCGGTTCCATCGCTGCCGATCAGTGGCGGGAAGTCACCGTCCCGCTCACCTCGCCGCCACTGTCGCTCGCGGGGTCGGTCGCACGCTTCGATCTGCAGAATCAGATCACGCCCGGCGCGCAGCCGACGCTCTATATCGACGACATGAGCCTCATTGGGTCCGGCGGCGGCGGTCCGGACGAAATTTTCTCCGACGGCTTCGACACGCCGCAGGCTGCGAACCTGCTCGTCGACGAGCACGACGTCAACGCGGACGGCATGACCAGCGATCGCTTCACATGGCATGACGCTGCGAATCAGCTGCGCGTCGCGGTGCTCGCCCACAACGATGCCGGCACGGGACCTGGCGGCACGCATGGCGGCGAGCTGCGCGAATTCCGTTACGAGACGGGCGCCGGCACGCGCATCGTGCGCGCGTCGTCGAGTGGCGCGGCCGGATTCGGCTACGTCGTTTCGCATCCGAACAGCGAGGATTTCTGCACGGCGGGTCACGGCGACACGTCGAGCCTCGGCCACCTCTGGCCGGGTACGTGGACGCGCGTCTTCGAAGGCCGCCATCA
>DASYJJ010000299.1:0-4153 GCA_035996605.1 Rhodanobacteraceae bacterium | reverse complement strand
CATTCGCCGCGGCCGGCATTGGGAGCCGGTGACGAGTTTTCCGCGCGCGCTGCGCAGTGTTGCCGGCACCGTCACCGCATTCACCGTGGCGCACTCAATCACTCTGACGCTGGCGACGCTGTCGGTGGTATCGCTGCCTTCGCGGCTCGTCGAGTCGTTGATCGCGCTGTCGGTGCTGCTGACCGCTCTCGACAACCTCTGGCCGATCCTGCCGCGCAGGCGCTGGCAGGTTGCGTTCGCGTTTGGGCTACTGCACGGATTCGGCTTCGCAAGCGTGCTCGCCGATCTGCAATTGCCGACGTCGGCGCTCGCGCTGTCGCTGTTCGGATTCAATCTCGGCGTCGAAATCGGTCAGCTCGTGCTGGTTTTCATGCTGGTGCCGCTCGTCTATCTGGTTCGTCGAACGAGAGCGTATCCGCGCATGGGCCTCGCATCCGCTTCCGCCGTCATCGCGTTGTTGTCGAGTGGTTGGCTGATCGAGCGCAGTCTCGACGTGCGGCTGTTGCCATTCTAGGAACGAGCAGGCGCGGCATCCGAAAACACTTTCGACGATCGACGTCGTGCGGACGCGGCAATGCATCCCTGCGGTGTTACATTAGCGCCATGCTCGCAAGGCCCCGCGCATCGCGCGTTCAGTCGTTCGTTCTCCTGCTCGGCCTTTCCGGCTGCATCCAAGGTTTCTCTTTCGCAAAGGGCGTTCCCGCGCCGCCCGGCGCTGAACAGCGTGCGTTTGCCGCCGAAGTGGCCAAGGACGGCGGACCGCCCGAAAAGAGCGTGCTCGCGACGCTTGCCGGCGCGAAGGTTCAGCAAAGCATCCTCGATGCGATGGCGAAACCGGCCGAGGCCAAGCCGTGGAAGGACTATCGGCCGATCTTCCTGACCGACAAGCGCATCGACGACGGCGTCGCGTTCTATCGCGAAAACCGCGAGCTGCTGGAGCGTATCGGCAAGGAATACGGCGTGCCGCCCGAGATCATCGTGGCGATCGTCGGCGTCGAGACGAGCTACGGCCGCATCACCGGCAAGTACCGGGTGATCGACGCGCTGTCGACACTGGCGTTCCACTATCCGCCGCGTGCGGCGTTTTTCCGCGGCGAACTGAAGCAGCTCTTCATGCTCGGCGACACTCATCTCGTGTACCCGATCGACGAGCTCAGGGGTTCGTACGCCGGCGCGATGGGCTGGAGCCAGTTCATGCCGAGCAGCATCGCGCAATGGGCCAAGGACGAGGACGGCGACGGCCACGTTGATCTGTGGAATTCGCTGCCGGATATCACGGCGAGCGTCGCCAACTATTTCAGCGCGCATGGATGGGAAACCGGCGGGCCAGTCGCCGTGCGCGTCCAGCCGGCTGCCGATGCGCGCGCACTGCATGCGGAGAACAGCGAGCCGGTGTATCCGGTGCAGCAGATGGAAGCGTGGGGCTACGCGCCGTTGAGCCACGTCGACGCCGAGCGGGCATCCACGCTGCTCACGCTCGAAGGCGACCCCGGTCCGGAATACTGGCTCACGTTCAAGAACTTCTTCGTGATCACGCGCTACAACAAGAGTCCCTTGTATTCGATGGCGGTGTTCGAGCTCGCGCAGCAGATTGCCGACGGCGTCGTGGAACCCGCCCGATGACGAAGTGGCTGACGCCGATGGCGATCGCGCTGCTGCTGAGTGCGTGCGCGAGCCATAAACCGCGCACCGAAAACACGAATGCGCCGGCATCGAGCAGCACGCGCAATGCGCCGGAATCACGCGAAACCTCGCGTCCGCAAGCTGAGCGCTATCGCCAGGAGCACGACGACGGCCCTGCCGCCCCAGCGGTGGATGTGAGCAAACTGGTCGAACCGGTGCCGAAGCTCGAGCCTCGCGCGCGCTACGGCAACAGCCCGAGCTACAGCGTGCTCGGTCAGAACTACCGGCTGCTGCCCGATGGGCACGGTTATGTCGAACGCGGCATCGCGTCGTGGTACGGCAACAAGTTCCACGGCTACATGACCTCGTCGCTCGAGCCGTACGACATGTACGCGTTCAGCGCCGCGCACAAAACGCTGCCGTTGCCGACCTACGCGCGCGTGACGAATCTCGACAACGGCAAGAGCGTCGTCGTGCGCATCAACGATCGCGGCCCGTTCCATGAAAATCGACTGATCGATCTTTCATACGCCGCCGCGGTCCGCATCGGCATCTGGCCCAAAGGCACCGGACTCGTCGAAGTGCGCGCGCTCGATCCGGCACACCCGGAAGCCGCGCCGCCGCCGCCGATGCCCAAAACCGTTACCGCGCAGGCCGACACCCACATCTATTTGCAGCTCGGCGCATTCGGCGATCGCGCCAATGCCGAGCGCGTCGCCGATGCCGCACGTCGCGGCGGCATCGATCACGTCGATATCGAATCGGCCGGCGTGAACGGGCACACGGTGCACCGCGTGCGGGTCGGTCCGCTGGCGGATGTCGCTGCGGCCGATGCGCTGACTCCGCGCATCGAAAAGCTCGGCTTTGGCGCGCCGCGCGTGGCGATCGAGCGCTGAAGCGGCGACAATGCTTTCTTTGACCCGCAGGACCGATTTCCCCAGATGAAACTGTCGTACCTTTTTCCTGTCGTTGCTCTCGCTTTCGCCGCGCAGCCCGCAGAGGCCGCCCGCGCCAAGCACACCCACCCCGCAACCCCTGCGCCGGCGCAGCAGACGCAGGCCGCATCGCAGGGCGCATCGACGACTGCGGCTCCCGCGGCTGCTGGGACCGCGTCGTCGGCGTCGAATCTGCCGACTCCCCAAGCCGTTCCGAAACCTGCGGCACCGACGCCCGGAGCAGGTCCGACGCCACCGCCGCCGAACATCGACGCGAAGAGCTGGCTGCTGATGGACTATGCGAGCGGCCAGATCCTGATCGGGAGCAACGAGGAGGCGCGCGTTGCGCCGGCTTCGATCACCAAAGTGATGACGTCCTATGTCGTGTCGGCCGAGCTCGCGCACGGCAAGATCCACATGGACGATCCGGTCGCGATCAGCGAGCACGCGTGGCGCTCCGGCGGCGCCGGCACCGACGGTTCGACGAGCTTCCTGCAGCTCGACAGCAAAGTGCCGCTGAAGGATCTCCTCTACGGAATGATCATCCAGTCCGGCAACGACGCCGCGATCGCGCTCGCCGAGCACACCGCGGGCTCCGAGGAAACGTTCGGGCAGCTGATGAACCAGTACGCGGCGCAGCTCGGCATGACCGGCACGCACTATGTCGATTCGAGCGGCCTGCCCAATCCGGATCACTACACCACCGCACGCGACGTCGCGCTGCTTTCGCGCGCGCTGATCCGCGATTATCCCGACGAATACAAGATCTATGCGATCAAGGACTTCGAGTGGAACGGCATCACGCAGCACAACCGCAACACGCTGCTGTGGCGCGATTCCACGGTCGACGGCATCAAGACCGGTCACACCAGCGAAGCGGGTTTCTGTCTTGCGACTTCGGCGGTGCGCGGCGATCAGCGCCTGATCGCCGTTGTCATGGGCGCGCCGAGCGAGAAGCAGCGCGCGGACGATAACCAGGAGCTCCTCAACTACGGTTTCCGCTTTTTCGAATCGCACAAGCTCTTCGCTGCGAACAAGCCGCTGGCAACGCCGGTGCTGTGGAAAGGCGCGACGCCAACGGTCGCGCTCGGTGTGGGAGAGGACGTGGTCGTCACGTTGCCGCGCGGCCGCTACGGCGACCTCAAGGCGAATGTAGACATGCCGGCGCGGCTCGTCGCGCCGCTCGCAAAGGGTCAGAAGGTCGGCGCCTTGAAAGTGCAGCTCGACGGCAAAACCTTGGTCGAGCAGCCGCTCATCGCGCTCGACGAGGCTGCCGAAGGGGGCTTCTTCAAGCGCCTCTACGACGGCACCGTGATGTGGTTCAAGGGTGACGCGGGCCCCGCAACTTCGACCGCAATCGAGAAGTGAGCTAGAGAAAAATCGGCCCGGCGCGCGCATGGTTCTGCCGGGTTGCGAAAATGGCAACGAGGATGATGTGAAGGATCTCGACGAACTCAAGGCCGAACAGCCCGGACAAGGTTTCCAGTTTCCCGGGGTGTTCGAAATCACCGCAATGGGACGCGCGGACTCCGATCTCGAACGACGCGTGCCCGAAATCGTGGAAAGCGTCGGTGTCAGCGTGCTGGCTGGCAGCC
>DASYJJ010000298.1:0-4855 GCA_035996605.1 Rhodanobacteraceae bacterium | reverse complement strand
ACGCGAGTTCGAAGCCCATCCCGCGAGGATGATGCCGTACACGCCCATCGAGGTCATCGCGAACAGAAAGAGGAGTCCCGCGTTCGCGTTCGACCACGCCTTGTGATCGGCGAATGGCACGACCGCCCAGGCCGTGAATGCCGGCACCAGCGCCCACAGCGGCGCGAGCAGAAAAAGCCCGCGGTTTGCATTCGTCGGATAGATGACTTCTTTCAGCAACAGCTTGAACACATCCGCGAACGTCTGCGCGAGTCCCAGCGGACCGACCTGATTCGGCCCCATGCGCACATGCATCCAGCCGATGACCTTGCGCTCCCAATACACGTACATCGCGACACTGATGATCAGCGGCAACAACGGGAACAGCAGCAGGCCGATCGCCATCGACAACGTCGGGAACGTCTCGATGAACCAGTGGATCGGAGCCATCAGCGAAGCCATCATGCGGATGTCCTCGTGATTTCGATCGCTGAACCGTTCGGCGGCAGCGTTGAAGTTTCTGCGTAGCCGGCCTCGATCCACACGGCGCCGCGCGGCACGCGTGTGCTGAGCTCGATCGGAAGCACGAGATCGCCGACACGCGCCTTAGCGCCGTGGCCGAGACCGAGCGCAAGTCCATCTTCTGGATTCAGTGTCGCCAGCGCGCCACGCGTCAGCGGATGCGCCTGCAACGACGGCGTTCGACGCAGCACCGCATCGGCACGATAGATGGCCGTCGTCGCGATGCGCTCGAAAACCTTGCCTGTGTTCGCGCCGCTCGCACCTGCGCTCGCGCCACTCGCCGCGACTGCATTCTTGCGCGATGCATTGCCATTCTTGCTGATCTGCGCGCGTACTTCTTCGATCTCGGTGAACTCGAATCCGCGGATAGAAAGGGCCGCACCGACCGCGCGCAGAACCTTCCAGCCCGGCCGCGCGTCGCCGGGAGCCTTCGTCGCCGGAATGACGCGCTGAGCAGCGCCATCGACGTTGACCAGTGTCGCGTCGATTTCGGGAACGAGTCCGATCGGCAGGATCACGCTCGCGACCCGTTTCAGCGCGTCGCTCACATACGAAGAAAATGCGACGACACATTCGGCCCTGGACAACGCATCGAGCGCGAGCGCGCCATCGGCGAAATCCTCGGGCGGCTCACAACCATACAGCACGAAACCCTTGCGCCCGTTGCGCAGCATCATGCTTGCGTCGAGCGCGCCCTCGCCCGGAACGACGCCCGCGCGCGCAAGACCAATCGCGTTGGCTCCGAGAGGGATTTCGTCGTACGCACTGCCGCTCGATTTCGCGACGAACGCTGCCGCAGCTCGCAGTGCAGACGCGCGCGAATGCTGCGTCACGTTCTCGCCGACAATTACGACCGACGATTGCGCATCCGCCAGCACCTTGAACCAGTTCTTCGCGAAAGCGCCCGCATCGCGTCCTGAAATCGCACCGGCAAGATCGTGCGACTCCGGCAAATGACCGTTGTCGTTTGCAGCCTTCGCGAGATCGAACAGCGCATCCGGCATCGCCGATGGCGCAACGATGCGCTTGCCGGTGAGTGCGACATCCGCCTCGAGCTCGAAATCGAGCGGATTGACCGCGAACACCTTCGCGCCGCGCTGGACCGCCTTGCGGATGCGTGCACCAAGCAGCGGAAGCTCGTGCCGCGGATTGCAGCCGATGAGCAGAATCGCGTTCGCCTTCTCGATGTCGGCGACCAGCATCTCGAAAGGACGCGCGGCCGCGCCGTCGCCGAAATCGATCTGGCGCAGGCGGTGATCGATGTGCTCCGATCCGAGAGCGCGCACGAGCTTGGCGACGAGATGACCTTCTTCATTCGACGTCGCCGGATGCACCAGCGCACCGAGCTCGCCAGCCGGTATGCTTTTCAACGCTTCGCTTGCCGCACGGATCGCATCGGACCAGTCGGTCTCGATCCACGCGCCATTTTTCTTGACCATCGGCTTGGTCGCACGATCCGATGCAAGCAAGCCATCGCAGCTGTAGCGGTCGCGATCCGACAGCCAGCATTCGTTGATCGCTTCGTTGTCGCGCGGCACCGCGCGCAACGCTTCGCCGCGCCGCGTGTGCAGCCAGAGATTCGAGCCGAGCGCGTCGTGATATCCGATCGATTCGCGCGCGATCAATTCCCATGCGCGCGCGCGGAAACGGAACGGCTTGTTGGTCAGTGCGCCGACGGGACAGATGTCGATCACGTTGCCCGACAGCTCGCTCATCAGCGGCTTTCCGACGTATGTGCCGATCTGCAGGTTCTCGCCGCGTTCCATGCCGCCGAGCTCGTAGGTGCCGGCGACTTCGGCCATGAAGCGCACGCAGCGCGTGCACTGGATGCAGCGCGTCATCTCGGTTTCGACGAGCGAGCCGAGATCTTCGTCCGCAATCACGCGCTTTCGTTCGACGAACCGCGAAACCGAACGTCCGTAGCCAAGCGAAAGATCCTGCAATTCGCACTCGCCGCCCTGATCGCAGATCGGGCAATCGAGCGGATGGTTGATGAGCAGAAATTCCATCACGTTGCGCTGCGCCGACAACGCCTTCGCCGATTTCGTCGAGACCTTCATGCCGTCGGCGACCGGAGTCGCGCAAGCCGGCTGAGGTTTCGGCATCGGCTTGCCGCCCATTTCGACTTCGACCATGCACATGCGGCAGTTCGCTGCGATCGCGAGCTTCTGGTGGTAGCAGAAGCGCGGCAGCGCGATGCCCGCCTTGTCGGCCGCCGCGATGATCATCGAACCCTTCGGCACGACGAGCGAATGGCCGTCGATATCGATCGTGACGTGATCGGGCGGGACGTTTGGATTTGCAGGCTGGGCGCTCATGTGGAGGGCCCATTCGCCGCGGTCGCGGGCATCCCGAAACCGTCGTTCCGGCGAAAGCCGGAATCCATGTTCCGCTCGCTCAGTACCGAAAGTGGGTCCCGGCTTTCGCCGGGACGACGGCGCTGCAGGCTCATGCCGCCACCCCCAGCTTCGCATCGACAATCGAGCGTCCGTTCCTGATGAAATATTCGAACTCGCTCCAGTAATGCCGCAGGAATCCCTGCACCGGCCATGCCGCCGCTTCGCCGAATGCGCAGATCGTGTGGCCTTCTATCTGTCCAGCCGCCTGCTTGAGTACTTCGAGATCCTCGAGCTTCGCATGACCGTCGACGATGCGGGTCAGCATCCGGTACATCCAGCCGGTACCCTCGCGGCACGGTGTGCACTGGCCGCATGATTCGGCGAAATAGAATCGCGCGACGCGCTGACACGCACGCACCATGCACGTCGTCTCGTCCATGACGATGACGGCACCGGAGCCGAGCCCCGAACCCGCCTTCTGCAACGCGTCGTAATCCATCGTGACGCTCATCATCGTCTCGGCCGGCAGGATCGGCATCGAAGAGCCGCCCGGAATCACGCCCTTCAGCGTATGTCCGTTGCGTACGCCGCCGGCCATTTCGAGCAGATCCTTGAACGGCGTGCCGAGCTTGATCTCGTAGTTGCCCGGCTTGTTGACGTGGCCGGAGACGGAAAAAATCTTCGGACCGCCGTTGTTCGGCTTGCCCTGGTTCAAGAACCAGTCCGCGCCTTTGACGAGAATCGTCGGCACGGACGCATACGTTTCGGTGTTGTTGATCGTCGTCGGCCGGCCGTAGAGGCCAAAATTTGCCGGAAACGGCGGCTTGAAACGCGGCATGCCCTTCTTGCCTTCGAGCGATTCCATCAACGCGGTTTCTTCGCCGCAGATGTACGCGCCGGCGCCGAGCACGTTGTGAATGTCGACGTCAATGCCGCTGCCTTGAATATTCTTGCCGAGCAGTCCCGCATCGCAGGCTTCCTTCAGCGCGTGCTCGATGCGCTCGAAAGGCTCATGGTGGAATTCGCCGCGCAGGTAGTTGTATGCGACGGTCGAGCCGGTCGAATAACAGGCGATCGCGAGACCTTCGAGCACGGCGTGCGGATTGAAGCGCAGAATGTCGCGGTCTTTCGCAGTGCCCGGCTCGGATTCATCCGAATTGCACAGGATATATTTCTGGCCGGGCGCGGTGCGCGGCATGAACGACCATTTGAGTCCCGTCGGAAAACCAGCGCCGCCGCGGCCACGAAGCGCGCTCTTTTTCACCTCGTCGATGATCGTCGCAGGGTCGGGCTTGTCGGCGAGGATTTTCTTCCACGCTTTCCAGCCGTCGACCTTGAGATAGTTGTCGAGCGTCCACGGCTCGTCGAACGCGAGCGTCGTATAGACGACTTGATGATCCTGTGGTGCTGGGCCGTATGCCATGTCTATTTCAATTCGTCGAGAATCTTGTCGACTTTTTCCGTCGTCAGATGCTCGTGATAGTGACCGTTGACGACCATCATCGGCGCGCCGCAGCACGCCGCGAGACACTCTTCTTCGGGCTTCAGGAAAATGCGGCCGTCGGGCGTGCTTTCTCCGACCTTGACGCCGAGTTTCTTCTCGCAATGACGCACGATGTCTTCGGCGCCATTGAGCCAGCACGAAATGTTCGTGCAGATCGCGACATTGTTGCGCCCGACCTGCGTGGTTTCGAACATCGAATAAAAACTCGCGATCTCGTAGGCCCAGACCGGCGGGAGTCCGAGATACTTGGCCACCGCGGTCGTCAGCTCGTCAGTGAGCCAGCCGCCGTTCTGCTCCTGAGCGGCCATCAGGCCCTGGATCAGCGCCGAGCGTTTGCGTTCGGGCGGGAATTTCGAAGCCCAATGATCGATGTGCTCGCGCGTGTGCGCATTCAGCAAGACCGCCGGGTCGACATCCCTTATTTCCTGATATGTGCCGGTGGCTTTCATGGTGCGGCAGCCGGGATTCGGAATTCGAAATTCGGGATGACAAATCGGAAGTCCGAGTCGAG
>DASYJJ010000297.1:0-3181 GCA_035996605.1 Rhodanobacteraceae bacterium | reverse complement strand
AGGAGACGTTGAACCACGTTGGCCGACACGAGCTGCACAGTTACTTCGATCGCAGCTTCAACGACGATCCCGCGCTGCATGAATTCATCGCCGACCCGAGTCGCTCGACGATCGAAAACATGCTCGAGCTGCGCGAGGATCCGAGCGTGCCGGGACGCTACATCGGCATCGACGCACCCGAGTTCTATACGCAGGCCTCGGGCCAGATCATCCGCCTCGACGGCGCGCCGGGCGTGAATGCGGCGACGATGGAACCGGTCTATCAGACGCCGCGCAGCACCGCGTCGTACTACGACGACAACATGCCGCCGCCCGACTTCACCGGTCACTATCGCAATCCGCTGCCGCTGGCGGACGGACGCATGATCGCCGCGCACACGCCCGAGGCGCGCAGCGCCGGCAACGACGGCACCCGCTCGAATCCCGTTCCGCGCTATATCTTTCGCCTGAAGCGACTCGCGCCGAGCGCCGGATACCTTGCGCCGGCCGAGGATCTCACCGGCGGCATCGTCAAGACGATCAGTTACTGGGATCCGGACGTTCTCGTGTCTTACTCGGGTCCGCTGTGGGAGATTTCTCCGGTCGAAGTCCGTGCGCGCAGCGCACCGGCGACGACAGGGTTCTCGCTGCAGCAGCCGGAACAGCAGGCGTTTACGGACGAAAACGTGGATCTCGATTTGTTCCGAACCTACCTTCGCTCGAACGGGCTCGCGGTTCTGGTCATGCGCAACGTGACTTCACGCGACAGCGCCGACCAGCAGCAGCCCTATGATTTGCGCGTGCCCGGTGGCGCAGAAACCGTCGCGCCCGGCGGCGGATTGGTCTACGACATCGTGCACATGCAGTTCTTCGAAGGCGACCAGATACGCGGCCTCGGCGGCTACACGACGCCATCGCCCGGCCGCCGCATGTTGGCCCAGGTCCTGCACGATCCCGTCGCCGTCGCCGCGAACCTACCTAATCCGTCCGGCCCCGCCGGCAGCGCGCCGATTTTTGCAGATGGTTCCGTGGCCATGTTCGTGCCGGCATCGCGCCCGCTCGCGTGGCATTCGACGAGCGCCGATGGCACGCCCGTCGTGCGCGAGCGCTACTGGATCAGCTTCCCACCGGGCGACGTGCGCGCCTGCGACGGCTGCCACGGCGTGAATCAGCTGAATCAGGCAGGCGAGCCGCCCGCGACGAATACGGCACTCGCGCTGCGTGCGCTCCTGGCTCGCTGGCGTGATCGAGGCGTCGATCTCATTTTCGCGAATTCGATGGAGCCGCGCTGAAAGGCGTGTCGGCGCTGGCGCAGCGGTTTAGCTATCGCCGTCGATGCGACCGTTCACAACGATTCGTTGTCGCCAGTCCCCTTGCCGTTCGTCCGCACCGATGAAGCACTCTCCGACTATTGCTTCTGCCAGGGATGCCCCGTGATATCCGACGCGCGGTCGTCGCAAGGATCATCGACCTTCGTGAGCGTCAGCGCCGATTTGTCGATCTGCCAGATGTAAGTTCCTGACGCCTCGTCCTTGGGACACGCGAAAGTGCCCGAAACATCCGTAAGGGTCAGCTTGTCCCCGGCGATTTTGTATGTGCCCTCGACCACCGACTTGCCACCCTGCAAGACGTGAATGCGGCCGTCGCCTCCGAAATTGAGGACCATGCCGCCGGCTTCGTAAGCGCCGGTCGGAAACGCAGCCGCGCTGGAACAGGTGGCGGCAATCGTCAGTGAGGCTCCGGCCAGTGAACTCGTCAGGATCTTGCGAACGATATTCATCTCTGTGCTCCCGTTGGATGGCCAATGAACGATAGGCGCACGAGGACCCAGCCGCATTTCCTTTTGGATGGCAAATTTCTGGCGGTTCTCCTGCTCCGACCTCGGGGCGCGCGCGAACGTCGCCCCGACGATTCTTTCGCCCCATGCGGGCAGCGATGATCCCGCCGATGCATGCGACTTATCGGGCGGCGAAGAGTTCCTTTTCTTGCCGGCGCTACAACCCATCGAATCCATTGCAGAAGATCGTATCGCTGATCGCGCACGTCCCGATCTGCGTTTGAATCTCGTAGGCGCCGACGTCCATCGTTCCCCAGCCGTTCGGTATGTCGAGCAGATCCACCGCGCGCGGATTCCCGTCGAGATCGACGTCGCCAAGCACAGGCGCCATGTCGACACCCGGCGACGTGCGCACCAGGTGATAGTCGCCGTTGGCGACGTCAACGAAGGCCGGCGTGCCCTCGACGATGCCGAAGCCGCCACTCAGGGACGCCGCACTGTTGGTGAGCACGTATTCCGATGTGAGATCGCCCGGCGCGCCATGGAACTCAACGACTTCGTGATCGGGCTGGTAGACGATCGAGTTGGTCACCTCGATGAAATTGACATCCGCGCCGATGACGGCCATTGCGGCGCCACCACTCAGCTGGTTGTTCGCAACGGTGCAGGTGTCGAGGATCATCTGCGTACCATTGCCGTCTTGCTCGCCGTTGAGCAGATGATCGCCGACGATATTGTCGGCAAGCACGCAGTCGTGCAGGCGCACGTAGTCGCGGCCGATAGATACCCCGGATTCGGCAAAGAATTCGATCAGATTGCCACCGTGGCTGTTGTTGCGCCGCGCAGCGAAGCGACTCGCCGAAAACGCACCGTCGAGCATGACCCGGACGGTCGAGCCGTCTGTCGGCGTGCCGTCCTCAAGCTGGGTGACGTTGTCGTTCATTTCATTGCATGCCGTGCCGGGCGCGCATGCGACAGCATCCGGCGCCGGCGTGCATTCACTCGGCGTATTTAGATAAGCGACCGCACCGAGGTAGCCATCGTGCCAGAGATACAGGGCCGAGCCATCGCTGGCCGTGTTCGCATCGAGTGCGAAATCGTTCATGCACAGGCGCGCGTCATTTTGATTGCCGATATACGGCCTGAGATAGATGCCGCCGCCCCATCCCGTCGCGATGTTGCCGTAGATCGAGACCGGGCTGTTCGGGTCCGTCGTGTAGACGTTGACTGTCGCCGGCCCGTTTTCGGTCGCGATCGCCGCAATGCCACCGCCGTTTGGCGCAGTGTTGAGCGCGAGCACCGAACTGAAATTCGCGACCGCAGGTCCCAGCACCTCGATGCCACCGCCGTAGCCGCCGTCGGAATCCTGGCCGAGCGCCGTGTTCTGCGAGATGTAGTTGTCGTACTGGCTCGGCGAATGCGTCG
>DASYJJ010000296.1:0-11625 GCA_035996605.1 Rhodanobacteraceae bacterium | reverse complement strand
ATCTGAACGTTACGAGATTGATGGCTAGGTGGCGACCGCGACTCGCAGACACTGCGCGCCACGGCGCTAAGCATACTCAGAATTTGCCGTAGTAGCCTTCTTTGAGCGCATCGAAAAGGTTCGCTGCGGTGTGCGTCTCGCCGTCGTACTCGATCTCTTCGTTGCCTTTGACTTCCACCACGGAACCGTCCTCGAGCTCGAAGCGGTAGGTGGTGTTCTCCAGATCATGCTCCTTGACCAGTACTCCTTGGAAGGCCGCCGGATTGAAGCGGAACGTGGTGCAGCCTTTGAGGCCCTGCCGGTGCGCGTAACGATAGATGTCCTTGAAATCCTCGTAGGGGTAATCGGTCGGCACGTTCGCGGTCTTCGAGATCGATGAATCGACCCATTTCTGCGCAGCTGCCTGAATATCGACGTGCTCGACGGGGCTGATGTCGTCGGCCGCGACGAAGTAGTCCGGCAGCTTTTCCTCGACCTCATTTGAGAACGGCATCGCCTTGCCGTTGATGAGCCCGCGGTAGGCCAGCAGCTCGTAGCTGAACACCTCGACCTTCTCTTTGGTCTTGCGGCCTTCGCGGATCACGTTGCGGCTGTAGTGATGCGCGAACGACGGCTCGATTCCGTTCGAGGCGTTGTTGGCGAGCGAAAGCGAAATCGTGCCGGTCGGCGCGATGGAGCTGTGATGCGTGAAGCGCGCGCCGGTCTCGGCGAGATCCTTGACGAGTTCAGGTGCTGCTTCAGCAACGCGCTGCATGTATCGGCTGTACTTCGCGTGCAGCACGCGGCCGGGCAGCTTGTCGCCGATCTTGTATCCGTCCGCGACCATTTCCGGGCGCTTGCGCAGCATGTCGCCGGTGATTTCGAACTCGCACGTCATGATCGGCGCCGGGCCTTTTTCCTTGGCCAACGAAAGCGCGACTTCCCAGCCGGCGAGCGCCATTTCGCGCGAGACGTCCTCGGTGAACTGGCAGGCATCCGCCGCGCCGTAGCGCATCTTCAGCATCGTGATCGTCGAGCCGAGCCCGAGGAAGCCCATGCCATGACGGCGCTTTTCGGTGATCTCGGCGCGCTGCTGCGCGAGCGGCAGGCCGTTGATCTCGACGACGTTGTCGAGCATGCGCGTGAACACGCGCACGACCTCGCGGTACTCGTCCCAGTCGAAGCGCGCTTTCGGACCGAACGGATCGCGCACGAACGTGGTGAGGTTGACCGAGCCCAGCAGGCACGAACCGTAAGGCGGCAGCGGTTGCTCGCCGCACGGATTGGTCGCGCGGATGTTCTCGCACCACCAGTTGTTGTTCATCTCGTTGACGCGGTCGATGAGAATGAAACCGGGCTCGGCGTAGTCGTACGTCGAGACCATGATCATGTCCCACAGATGCCGCGCCCGGATGTGTCCGTAGATCTTGCATGCGACGAGGCCGTCGTCGCGCACGATGTAGTTGCGGTGCGCGGGCCATTCGCGCCAGACGACTTGTTCGGCGTCCGCGAGGTCGACTTCGTCCTTTTCCTTGACGTGGATCGGGAAAACCAGCGGCCAATCCGTATCGTTCTCAACCGCATCCATGAACCCGTCGGTGATCAGAAGCGACAGGTTGAACTGGCGCAAGCGCCCGTCCTCGCGTTTGGCGCGGATGAATTCCTTGGCGTCCGGGTGGCTCACGTCGAACGTGCCCATCTGCGCGCCGCGGCGGCCGCCGGCCGACGACACGGTGAAGCACATCTTGTCGTAGATATCCATGAACGACAGCGGGCCCGACGTGTATGCACCCGCACCCGACACGTACGCGCCTCGCGGACGCAGCGTCGAGAATTCGTAGCCGATGCCGCAACCCGCCTTCAGCGTGAGTCCGGCCTCGTGAACCTTGTCCAGAATGTTGTCCATCGAATCGTCGATCGTGCCCGACACTGTGCAGTTGATCGTCGATGTCTTCGGCTTGTGCTCCTGCGCGCCGGCGTTGGACGTGATGCGGCCAGCCGGGATCGCACCGCGGCGCAGCGCCCAGAGAAATCGTTCGTACCAGTACTTCTGTTTTTCCGGCGTCGACTCGGTGCCGGCGAGCGCCTTGGCGACACGCTGGTAGGTGTGATCGATCGACGCGTCGACCGGATCACCCTGCTTGGTCTTCAGGCGGTATTTCTTGTCCCAGATGTCGTACGACGCTGGCTGCAGCGGAATCTCCGCCGCGCCGCGTGCAATCTGCTCAAGGCGCACTGTGCTCATTCTTTTCTGCCTCCCGCCGCGGTGTCCGTTTTTTCGGGCCCGCGATTTCGTCTTTGCGTCACGTCCCCTTTTGCCGAAATACGCGGAAAAAAGGGCACCCTGCGCCGACCGGTTCAACCGGCCTTTCGGCGCTTGGATTCAACTAATCTTTAGTCTCATCGCGGGTCTTCAACACCCCGGAAAGAAATATCGGGCCGCCCCCCACCCTCTCTGGCAGACCCAATGTATTGGTCAAAACCTAACCAAAAAACACAACATCTTGTGGATGTCGCGGATGTGTAACCTACGCCCGATCGTTCCCGATGTAAAGCGTTTTAAAGACGGCGTCGCCGGCACGGCGATGGTGCTTGAAAGAACGCGCTTTTACCGCAAGCCTTCGTTCCTGACTGAGCGAAACCGAGCGCTTTTCTCGCGGTCTCTAGCCTGCTCCCATTGATTCTCGCGACAGGATGTTCCGAATGCATTTCTCCCATTTGCGCACCTCTTTTTTCCTGGCGGCACAGCGCCTGGTTTTGCTCGCGTTCGCGACCTTGGGTTGCTGCGCGGCCGCCGACGCCGCGTTGCCGCCCGCGATCGATGGCGCGGCTCTGCCTTCGCTCGCGCCGATGCTCGAGCACGTGACGCCGGCCGTCGTGAACATCAATTCGAAGACGCGCATGCGCGCGCAGCGCGATCCGTTCTTCGATGATCCGATGTTCCGCCGCTTTTTCGGCATCCCGAACAGTCCGCGCGAACGCGTGCAGCAATCGCTCGGCTCGGGCGTGGTAGTCGATGCGGCCAAGGGTTATGTGCTGACCAACAACCACGTCGTCGAAGGTGCGGACGATATCGCCGTGACCATCGCCGACGGACGCACGGTGAAGGCGAAAGTGCTCGGCACCGATCCCGATTCGGATCTCGCCGTACTGCAGATTCCCGCCGAAAAGCTCGCCGCGCTGCCGATCGCCGATTCCTCGAAGCTTCGCGTCGGCGATTTCGTCGTCGCGGTGGGTGAACCCTTCGGTCTTGGCCAGACCGTGACGTCGGGCATCGTCTCGGCGCTCGGCCGCACCGGCCTTGGCGGATCGGGCGTGCAGAACTTCATCCAGACCGATGCCTCGATCAATCCGGGCAATTCGGGCGGACCGCTGGTCAACCTCCGCGGCGAGCTCGTCGGCATCAACTCGATGATTTTCTCGCCGTCGGGCGGCAACGTGGGCATCGGCTTTGCAATTCCATCGAACCTCGCGCTCGACGTGATGCACCAGCTCATCCAGTTCGGCGAAGTCAAACGCGGTGCGCTCGGCGTCGACGCGCAGGGCGTGACTCCGGAAATCGCGCGCATGCTCGGCCTTCCGGAAACCGAGCGCGGCGCGGTGATCACGCGTGTCCGACCGGGCTCGCCGGCTGAAGTGGCGGGACTTCGCACCGGCGACGTGATCGTCTCGCTCGACGACAAACCCGTCGCGAGCGATCAAGAACTGCACAATTTCGAAGGTCTCGGCGCGGCCGGCGCCGCAGTGCGTGTCGGCATCGTGCGCGAAGGCAAGCCGATGACGATCGCCGCGACGCTGAAAGCGCAGGAACTGCACACGGCCAAGGGCGACGCGCTCGACACGCGCCTTGTCGGCACCCAATTCGCAGACAGCAGCGACAGCCTGCGCCGACGCGGTATCAGCGGAGTCACGGTCGTGCGCGTCGCCGATGCGAGCCGCGCGTATGCGAGCGGGCTGCGCAGTGGCGACATCATCGTCGCGGTCAACCAGCGCGATATCGACAACGCTGCCGACTTCGAACGCGCGGTTGCCGGCAAACCGCGCCAGCTCCTGTTTACCGTCGTGCGCGGCGACAACGCGTTCTTCATGCTCATTCAGTAACTGAACCACTGCGGCAAACGGAGCGCGCGGATGTGCGCTTCGCCTGCCCATGCGGGGCGCCCGCGTGATAAGGTTGCGGCCGATTTTTCAGCCGCCGATTTCGACCATGTTCCGACGTTTGCTTCCCGTTTTCCTGCTGCTCAATCTGACGTTTTCATTCCTCGCCGCCGTGACCGTTTCGGCGGCTGAGGACGAGCTGCTCTGGCGCGGCGACCACGCGACCGGGCGCACGATCATGGACGAACTCGCGAAGGAATACGCCAAGGAGAAAAAAGGCAAGATCACGCTGCAGCCGTTCAGCACCGTTTCGGGTCTTGACGCAGTTGCGCAGGGAACCGCCGACATTGCCGGAAGCGCGCGCGGCAAGTACGCAAAACGCACCGAAGAATCCGGCATCAATTTCGTGCCGGTCGCGCTCGACGCTGCGGTGATGATCACGCACCCGAAGAATCCCGTGCAGACGCTCACGCTGCATCAGGTCTTCGACATCTACTACGGCCGCATCACCAACTGGTCCGCGCTCGGCGGCGAGCCGAAGGACATCAACCTGTACGGCATCGCGGCGCCGCTCGACGGCGTCGAGTTCAGCGTGCGCGATCTGGTGTATCGCAATGGCGACCAGCGCGTGGCGATTCCGCGACTCTATCTCAACACGACCAAACTCGAAGAAGGCATCGCGATTGATCCCGCGGGGCTCGGACTCTCGACGCTCGCCAGTATCCACGGCAACGCAGGCGTCAAGCCGCTGGCGATCGAGGGCATCGGCGCGTCGACCGCGACGATCACCGACGGAAGCTACCCGCTCTACATCACGCTTTATCTCGCCGAGAAGGTCGATTCGCCCAAGCAGGCGGCGATAGACCGCTTCATCGAATTCCTCGGCACGCAGACCGCGAAGGACATCCTGCGCAAGCACGGCCTGGTGCCGTATGCCGATGCGAGCGACGCGATCGCACGCGCGTCCGCACGCACGGCGTTCATCGACGCGCATCTCGGTCGCGAAGCCAGTGTCGCCGTCGCGGCGGCTCCGGCAACGCCGACACCGACGCCCGTTTCCGCGCCGCGTGCGACGCTCGAATCCAAGACGCGCGTTGCGCCGACTGCGGAAACGACCGAACAGGCGCGCGCGAATCTCGCACGCAGCGAAGCCGCTGCGGCGGAAAAGAAAGAAGCCGCGAACGCCGCCGCACCACAGGCCGCCTCCGTGGAGACGAAAGGGACCGTGAGCGCGAGCGCTGCGCAACCCGTTGCCGCGGTGAAGATAGAGACCGCGAATTTGAGCGCCGTGCCGGCGGTCGTTGTCGAGAAGAAACCCGTCAGCGAAACGATCGCAAAGAGCGACAAGCCGGTAGCAAAGAAGAAAGCCGCCGTAGCCAAGGCTGACAAGCCGGCAAAGGAAGTGCCGAAGAAGGAAGCACCGAAGCCAGCGACTTTCGGTAATGTCGACGCTGCCGCGACGACCGCGGCCAAGCCCGCCTCGTTCGGCGATGTCGATGCCGGCGCGAAGAGTTCCACTGATCCTCAGAAGAACTAGCAGCGCACGGCGACACCGTGCACATCCTCGCGATCTCGCTCGACCTCGACGACACGCTCTGGCCGATCGATCCGGCGATCGCGAATGCCGAACAGAGGCTCGATGATTGGCTGCGCGCCGAGCATCCGGAGGTCGCCGCCGCTTGGCCGATCCCGGCGATGCGCGAGCTTCGCGATGCGATGTCGCGCGAGCGCCCGGACCTCGCCCACGATTTCACCGCGCAACGCCTCTTGACGCTGGAACGCGCGTTCGCCACGTGCGGAATCGGCGCCGAGCATGTCGACACGGCGTTCGAGGTGTATTACGCCGCGCGCAACACCGTCGAGTGCTATGCCGATGCGCTGCCCGCGCTCGCAGCGCTCTCCACACGCGTTCCCCTGGTCAGCATCTCGAACGGCAATGCCGATCTCGTGCGCATCGGGCTCAGGCACCATTTCCGGCATTGCATCAGCGCGCGCGACATCGGCCACGCCAAGCCGCACGCAGCGATCTTCCGCGCTGCCTGCGACCGGCTCGGCGTTCCCGCCGAGCATGTGCTGCACGTCGGCGACGATCCGCTGCTCGATGTCGCCGGTGCACGCAACGCGGGCCTGCGCACGGCCTGGTTGAACCGCAACGCCGCCGCGTGGTCCCATGGACCGTCGCCGGACCTCACGCTTGCGCATCTGGGCGAGCTCGCGGCCTGGATACTTGGGCGCGCGGCCTGACGCTCGAAGAATCGCAGAGAGCGCCTTTTGTAAAGGGCACGCGGCTTGAGATGCGTGAAGGGCCGAGGCGTGCGAGAGTTTGCCGGCGAGGCTTATTGCAACGCGACGGCTTGGGAATCCTTTCGGGAGACAACGGATGCACGCATGGATCGATGCCGCGGAAGCTGAATCCGCGACACCGCTGCTCGCGGTCGACAAGGACAACCTGGACGAAGTCTGCGCGCTGTTTGGCAACGAAGTGCGCCGCTGGTGCGCCGCGCACGCGTTCGGCGGCGAAGCCGGACGCTTCGTTCTGGTGCCGGGCAAGGACGGCACGCCGGCCGCAGTGCTGGCTGGTTGCGATCGCCGCGATACCTTGTTTGCGCTCGCCTCGCTGCCGCTGCGCCTACCGGAAGGCAATTACTCGCTTGATTCGCGCGGACTCGCGCTCGATGAATCGCAGGTCGCGCTGGGCTGGGCGCTCGGCAGCTATCAGTTCGATCGCTATCGGACTGCATCACGTAAACCCGCGCGCCTCGCGGTCGACAAAACCGTCGCGGAATCTACGCTGCCGATGGTTGAAGCGATCTGGCGTGTGCGCACGCTCGTCAATACACCGACCGAGGACATGGGACCGGCCGAGCTCACGGCCGAGGTGCGTGAGCTCGCCGCACGTCACGGCGCGAGCTATCGCGAATGGGTCGGCGATGATCTGATCGCCGGGAATTTCCCGACGATCCACGCTGTCGGCCGCGCGAGCCATCGTGCGCCGCGACTTGCCGAGCTCACCTACGGCGTCGCGGCCGCGCCGCACCTCGTGCTGATCGGCAAAGGCGTCTGCTTCGACAGCGGCGGTCTGGACATCAAACCCGCCGACGGCATGCGCTGGATGAAGAAAGACATGGGCGGCGCCGCGCACGCGATCGCGCTGGCGAGTCTCGTGCTGCACGCCAAGCTCCCGGTGCGCCTGACCTTGCTCGTGCCCGCGGTCGAGAATGCGATTTCCGGCAATGCGTACCGGCCCGGTGAAGTGATCCGCACGCGCGGCGGGCTCAGCGTCGAGGTCGACAACACCGACGCCGAAGGCCGCCTCGTGCTCTGCGATGCGCTCGCCTATGCAGCGGAGCAGAAACCCGACTTGATCCTCGATTTCGCGACGCTGACCGGCGCTGCACGCGTCGCGCTTGGACCGGAGCTTCCGGCATTGTTCGCCAATCGCGACGACGTCGCTGATGCGTTGCTTGCCGCCGCGCGCGAGACACGCGATCCGCTCTGGCGCCTGCCGTTGTGGCGTCCGTATCTCGCGATGCTCGATTCGACCATTGCCGATCTCACCAACGCGGGCGCTTCGCGTCACGCAGGCGCAATAACGGCAGCGTTGTATCTCGAACGATTCGTGCCCGAGGCGCTGGCGTGGTGCCATCTTGACGTGTATTCGTGGAACGACGGAGAGCGCCCAGGCCGGCCGCGCGGTGGCGAGGCGCAGGGGTTGCGGGCTTACTTCGAGTTTTTGCGCCGGCGTTACGCGACGTGACTTAGCGTGGTGGGTCGGGTTCGTCGGGAGCGGCGTCGTGCTCGCTTTCGATGAGTGCCTGCGCTTCGGCGTCGGAGCGCGGATTCGCGACAAGACCGATGCGCGCCCTGCGCCCGTCGTCGTCTCCAAAAATCATCTGCAGATCGGCATGTTGTCCCGGCACGGCGCCGATGTGCGGCGCGGCGCGCAAATACGATTGTCCGGCGGTGATTTCGTAGATCTCGATGTCGATCGGAATCGTCACTGCCCGACGGATCATCGTCGGCGGATCGACGACGATGCGGAATTGCCAGGCGCCGCTCAGATCGGGTTTGTCGATCGTGATGTCCTTGGGCTGGCCAAATTCGACGATCGTGCTCTGCGCTGCTATCGGCTTGCCTTGCACGTTGAAATCGAAGGCGACTTCGCAGTAGCGCACGTCCTGTGCCGAAGCCCGGGCGAAAAGACCCGCGCAAAGTATCGACGTGATCAGCGCGCCCCGCGCACAGCGCACGACCGAGGCTTTCATGATCGGACCTCCGTCGCGATTGGGCGCATCCATTCGCCCGCGCGTTGCACGTGCTGCTTCGTCAATCGACGTCGGCCGGCATCACCACGCCGCGTGGCAGCACGCGCGAAGCGAGCTTAGTGTCGGTGCGGATCAGCGAGATCTCGTCGGCGAGAATGTGGGCGGTTTCATCGAGCACGACGTCGCGCTTTTCCTTCGCTGCCTGCTCGCGCTTGATGTCCGTTTCGATACCGCGCTCGTCGGGTTGCAGTCCGTCGTCCTGGGTGGCCACGGAACCGTCGTCGGCGATCGCGGGGGAATTCCCGCTCGGTGGCGAGCCGCGCGCGGCTTCGCCCTTGGTGTCCTGCATGATCTTCTGCTGCGTCTTGCTCGCGGGATCGCTTGCCGGTGTAGCGCTCGCAGTCTCGCGCGCCTTGCGCTTGGCTTCCTGCTCGTCGCGTTCCTTGCGGCGCACCTGCTCGTTCAGCGATACGGTTTTTTCGCTGCGGACTTCGCGCGCGTCGGCGATCTCGGCAGCGAAGGCCTGCCATTCGGTGTTGTTGGCGACGCGCGCCGTGTGGCGCTCGGCGAGCATCGGCACGATCGGTTTCAGATCGGCGACCGCTTGATAGTGCGCCGGCGAGATCGATGTCCACGGCAGCGAATTGTCGTAACTCGATTCGCCGAATTCGGTTGCGTCGACGGTCAGTGGAAAGCTGATATCCGGCGTTACGCCGCGAAGCTGCGTCGAGCCGCCGTTGATGCGGAAGAACTGCGCGATGGTCATCTTGACCTCGCCGTAGGTCGGCTTCTCGTTGCGCGCGAGTTCGTCGAGATCGACGAGATTCTGCACGGTGCCCTTGCCGAACGTCGGCTCGCCGATGATGACGCCGCGGCCGTAATCCTGGATCGCCGCCGCGAAGATTTCCGAGGCGGACGCGGATGCGCGATTGACGAGCACTGCGAGCGGGCCGTCCCAGGCCATACCCGGATGCGGGTCTTCTTCTTCCTCGACCTGGCCGCTGGCGTTGCGCACCTGCACGACCGGGCCTTTGTCGATAAACAGACCCGTGAGATCGGTGGCCTCGGCGAGCGAGCCGCCGCCGTTGTTGCGAAGATCGACGATGACGCCGTCGACTTTTTCCTTCTTGAGCTCGCCGAGCAGTTTCTCGACGTCGCGCGTCGCGCTCTTGTAGTCGGCGTCGCCACGGCGGCGCGCTTCGAAATCCTGGTAGAACGTCGGCAGAGATATCACGCCGATATGGCGCGTGTGATCGCCGGCCTTGACCTCGAGCACCGATTTCTTGGCGGCCTGCTCTTCGATGCTGACTTTCTTGCGCGTCAGCGCGACCGTCATGTGCTTGCCGTCGGGGCCCGCATCGGTCGGCAGGATTTCGAGGCGCACAACGGTATCCTTCGCGCCGCGGATCTTCTCGACGACATCGTCGAGCCGCCAGCCGACGACATCGACAATCTGTCCGTGCTCGCCCTGACCAACGCCGACGACGCGGTCGCCGACCTTGACCTTGCCGGACAATGAAGCCGGACCGCCGGGCACGATTTCGCGGATCGCGGTGTAGTCCTCGTCGCGCTGCAGAACCGCGCCGATGCCTTCGAGCGAAAGTTTCATCGCGATGTCGAAATTCTCCGACGCGCGCGGGCCGAGATAATTCGTGTGCGGCTCGATCGACATCGCGTACGCATTCATGAATGTCTGGAACACGTCTTCGGTGTTGAGCTGGCGCACGCGATCGAGATAGTTCGCATAGCGCTTGTCGAGCGTTTCGCGGATGTCCTTGTCGGTCTTGCTCGCAAGCTTGAGGCGCAGCCAGTCGTTCTTGATGCGCTTGCGCCAGAGATCGTCGAGCTCGGCTTCGCTCTTGGCCCACGGGGTTTTTTCGCGATCGAACTGATAGGTTTCCTCGACGCCGAAATCGAAGCCCTTCGGCAACAGCGCGCGCGCGTACGCGACGCGCTCGCCGACGCGCTGCTCGTAGAGGTTGAAAATCACGAACGGCGCGGAGAGGTCCTGATCATAGATCGCATCGTCGAGCTTGGTCTTGAAATCGCCGAAGCGGTCGATGTCGGTCTGCGTGAAAAACAGGCGATCGCTGTCGAGCGCGTCAAGGTAGCGCGTGAAGATCTGCTGCGACATGGCGTCGTCGAGCGCCATCGGCTTGTAGTGGAACTTGGTCAGGAACCGCGTCGCCCACACCGCAGCCTCGCCTTCGGCCGGCGTCGGCTTGACGAGCAGCGGCGTCCCCGCATCGGTCGCCGGTTCCGCAAACGAGGGTCCGGCCAGTGCGACCAGGGTCAGCGCCAACAACAACTTCCGCATCACATCTCTCCACGTCGATCCACGAAGGATCGCGACTGTTAGACCTGTTCCGTCAAATGGAACTTACGACCAAACGGAACTTACGACGACATTCGTCCGGATAACGCGATTCAATAAGGCAATTCAACGCGCTTTGGCGTCTACCGGAGCTGAACCACTGGGACGTTTACAAATAGGCAACGTTTGGAAATCACGCGACATCCACGAATCCGGCCGCATGCGCCATCTGGTCCGCGTGGTAGGACGAGCGCACCAGGGGTCCCGATGCGACGTGCTGGAAACCCAGGCGGTAACCCATTTCTTCCAACTCGCGGAACTCTTCCGGAGTCCAGTAGCGGATGACGGGATGGTGATGCGGCGTCGGTTGCAGATACTGGCCGATCGTAACCATATCGACCGCGTGGGAACGTAAATCGTTCAACGCTTCCTCGACCTGGTCGAACGTTTCGCCGAGTCCGAGCATGATGCCGGACTTGGTCGGAATATCGGGGTGCTGCGCCTTGAAGCGTTCGAGGAGGTCCAGCGACCAGTCGTAATCGGCGCCGGGACGCACTTCGCGGTACAGCGGGCGCACCGTCTCGAGGTTGTGGTTGAAGACATCCGGCGGCGATCCGGCCAGCGCCTCGAGCGCGCGCTCCATGCGGCCTTTGCCGCGGAAATCCGGGGTCAGGATCTCGATGCGGATATCCGGGTTCTCGAACCGCACTGCCTTGATGCATGCCGCGAAATGCGCGGCGCCGCCGTCGCGCAGATCATCGCGGTCGACGGATGTGATGACCACATAACGCAGAGCCATGTCGCGGATCGTGCCGGCCAGATGCGCCGGCTCCAGCGGATCAGGCGGCTTCGGCCGGCCGTGCGCGACATCGCAGAACGAACAGCGGCGCGTGCATACCTCGCCGAGGATCATGAATGTGGCGGTGCCCTTGCCGAAGCATTCGTGGATGTTCGGGCAGGACGCTTCTT
>DASYJJ010000295.1:0-1792 GCA_035996605.1 Rhodanobacteraceae bacterium | reverse complement strand
CGTCGCGACGCAGGTTCCGCGCATTGCTGGGCCCCGACAACGCTGACGCCGAAACTCGCCGCCAACTGATCCTGCTGCTTGCACGCGCCGAAGTCGCACAAGCCGGCTCGTAGCGTTCGCTTGCCGGCTCCGGGCGATTGCGGCACTCTCATCGCCGCTCGCGGTCGCAGAATACTCGCGGTCGAGAGAGACGATCGCGATCATCCGCAAAGGAATCCGAAGCCCGCATGTTCCGACCCCTCGAAGTCTTCATCGGCTTGCGCTACACGCGGGCGAAGCGGCGCAACCATTTCATCTCGTTCATCTCGCTGGTGTCGATTCTCGGCATCGCGGTTGGCGTGACCGCGCTCATCACCGTGATCTCGGTGATGAACGGCTTCGACAAGGAACTCAAAGACCGCATCCTCGGCATGGTCTCGCACGCGACGATTTCGGGCGTCGACGAAACCGTGCGTGACTGGCCCACAGCGATCGATCGGGCGAAACAAAATCCGCACGTACTCGGAGCAGCGCCGTACGTCGAACGCGAAGCCATGTTGCAAGGCTCGCGCAATGCGGGCGCGCTTATCCGCGGCGTGATGCCGGATCTGGAACCGCACGTATCCGAAATCGACCGGCGCATGGTGCGCGGAAAATTGTCCGATCTCACGCCCGGCGGTTTCGGTATCGTGCTCGGCAAGGAGCTCGCGCAAATGCTCGGCGGGCTCGACGTCGGCGATCACGTTACCGTGTTCGCGCCGGAATTTAGCGTGACGCCGATCGGCGCGCTGCCCCGGCTCAAGAGGTTCACCGTCGTCGGCATTTTCGAAGCCGGCATGCAGGAATACGACTCCGGCCTTGCCGTCGTAAACATGCAGGACGCCGAAACGCTGTACCGGCTCGATGGCCCGACCGGCGTCCGCTTGCGTCTGGACGACATGTTCCAGGCATTCTCAGTCGGACGCTCGCTTGCGGACGAGCTCGGCCAGATGTATCGCATCACCGACTGGATGCAAGGGCACAGCAACTTCTTCAAAGCGGTCGCGATGGAGAAGAAGGTCATGTTTCTGATTCTTTCGCTGATCGTCGCGGTCGCGGCGTTCAATCTGGTCTCGACGCTGGTGATGCTGGTGACGGACAAGCAATCCGACATCGCGATCCTGCGCACGCTCGGCCAGACGCCACGCAGCGTCATGGGCACGTTCATGGTGCAGGGCATCCTCGTCGGCGCGCTCGGCATCGCGATGGGCGTCTTCTTCGGCGTGCTGCTCGCGCTCAACGTCGAGGGCATCGTCAAGTGGATCGAACACACGTTCCACGTGACGTTCCTCTCGCCCGACGTCTATTACATCAGCGAGCTGCCAAGCGATCTGCACTGGAGCGATGTCGGCTGGATCACGGTGACCGCGTTCGTGTTCTGCGTATTCGCAACGCTGTATCCGGCCTGGCGCGCGGCGCGCACGGACCCAGCATCGGCGCTGCGCTATGAGTGAAGGAGCACGCATGAACGGCGATTTCGTGATTCGCGCGGACAAGCTCGCGAAGACGTATCAGGAAGGAAAGCTCCGCACCGAAGTGCTGCGCGAAGTCAGCCTCGGCGTGAAGCGCGGCGAGACCGTCGCGATCGTCGGCGCATCGGGTACCGGCAAGTCGACGCTGCTGCACATCCTCGGCGGGCTCGATGCGCCGACGGCGGGCGAGGTCGAGGTGGAAGGCAAGACGATGTCGCGGCTCTCCGATCGCGCGCGCGGCGAGCTTCGCAACAAATCGCTCGGCTTCGTGTATCAATTCCATCACCTGCTGCCGGAGTTCA
>DASYJJ010000294.1:0-3454 GCA_035996605.1 Rhodanobacteraceae bacterium | reverse complement strand
GATCGGCGGCGCCGACATGCCGGTCGTGATCTCGCTCTATAACGCGCTGACCGGTCTTGCTGTCGCGTTCGAAGGCTATGTAATGCAGATCGAAGCGTTGATCATCGCCGGCACGGTCGTTGGCGCGGCCGGCACTTTCTTGACTCAGCTGATGGCGAAGGCGATGAACCGCCCGCTCAGCAATGTTCTTTTTTCCAACTTTGGCGGCGGCGGCGAGGCGACCGAAATCGCCGGCTCGCAAAAGCCCATCGAAGCGAGCGACGCGGCTTCGCTGCTGTATATGGCGGACAAGGTCATCATCGTGCCGGGTTACGGCATGGCCGTCGCGCAGGCCCAGCACAAGATCTGGGAGCTTTCGCAGGCGCTGATCAAGGCCGGCAAGGATGTGAAGTTCGCGATCCATCCGGTCGCGGGACGCATGCCGGGCCACATGAACGTACTGCTCGCCGAAGCCGGAGTTCCGTACGATCTGATCGGGGACATGGACGACATCAATCCCGAATTCAAAACCTGCGACGTCGCCATCGTGATCGGCGCGAACGACGTGGTGAATCCCGCCGCGAAGACCGACAAGTCATCGCCGATCTACGGCATGCCGATTCTCGACGTGGTCGACGCGAGGCAGGTGATCGTGATCAAGCGCGGCAAAGGTACCGGATTTGCGGGCATCGAAAACGCGCTGTTCTATCAGGACAACACGCGGATGCTATACGCCGACGGCAAGGAAGCGGCGAACCGGCTGATCGTCGAGCTCAAGGCGCTCGAAGGCGGCGGCGGGCATTGATTTTTTCGAGAGTGCTCGTGCGTCATACGCGGCGCGGCGCGCGTACGGCCCACAGCGTTCCAATCGCCGCGACGAGAAGCGCAAGCACGACGATCGCGGTGCCGCCCGCATCGAGATTCGCCCACGCGATATCGATGGCCATGCGCGGCGCCATCTGCAGCAGTGCCTCGCGCATCGGCAGACCCAGCAGCGAGGCGACTTGCGCGGTCGCCTGCAGATAGAGCGAATACGCGCACGCGAGCGCAACGCACACGACCGCAATTGCGGCGCCGGACCAGCGGCCCGCGAACCCATGCGCGCGAAGCGCCCAGGCAACGCCGGCGGCGACAGGCAAAGAAAGCGCCATCAGATCGTGGCGTGCATACAGCGCAAGCACGCACCAGACCGCGCCGCCGGCGAGCGCGCACATGAGCGCGGTCGCAACGCCGATCCAGTGCCGCTGCGGGGCTGGGGTTTGCTGCGCCATCCGGCGATCCATGCGTCGCCATCGGTTGGCGGGAACCGCGATGATAGCGGCGGTCGCGTCGCGATGTGAATTCGGCGCCGCGTCGAGCTATTTCGGATCGCCTCGTTCCAGCGATTTGCCGAAGTGAAACGACGTGACCACCATGCCTTCGCGGAAATAGAATTTGTGGGCCTGCTGACGCTGCGTTCCGGAATCGAGATTGAACTTCCCGCAGCCCGCTTCGCGCGCGAGGCGCTGCAGATGATCCATGAGCGCCTTGCCGATGCCTTGCGAACGCCGGCCTTCGTCGGCGACGAGATCGTCCACGTACATCTGGACACCGTCGAAGGTGTTTTCATGGATTCTATGAACGGCGACGCCGACGACATCGCCGTCACGTATTGCGACGCACATGCGTGCGCCGTCGGCGAACACGCGGCGCATCTTGCCGGCGTAATCTTGCGGAAGGTGCGGGCGCAACTGCCGATGCACCGTCTCGCCTTTTGCCAGCCAGTCGGCTGCGACGACGTTTCCCGCTGCGTCGTTGATGTCGACGATGCGGATACCCGTGGCCGTCGTCGTCATCACGTGCGCGCTCCCTTCGCGATGAGCAATCTTTGCACCGACGGCGGCGGTTCGGTTCCGTGCGCCACAGTTTCATCCGCGATGGGTGCTCCGTATGTCGCCTCTTGCGGCACGACGCCGGCCCAATACGGCAATCCGATATCGGCGACGTCATCTTTCGCGCCGCCGCTACGCACTTTGGCGCTTGCATCGTCCATCTCGAAGCGCAGCACATGCGTCGCCAGAAGCTCGTTGCGGTCGGGCGGTCGCGATTCGGCAGCGCGGCCGGGCACGATCGTCTCGACAAAGTGTGCGAGCGCGGCGACTTTTTCGTCGGGATCGGCCACGAGCGTTGCAGTGCCGAACGCGACGACCGAGCGATAGTTCACCGAATGATGAAAGTGCGAGCGGGCGAGCACGAGCCCGTCGACGATCGTCATGCTGACGCACGCCGGAGTTCCGCTTCCGAGTGCATTGACAAGACGGCTTGCAATCGAACCGTGCAGCAGCAACGCCTCGCCGACTCGCGCATACAACATCGGAATCACGAACGGCTGGCCGCCCGTGCAGAAACCGACGTGCGCAATCAATCCGGCGTCGAGGATTGCGTGGATGCCCTCGCGGTCATAACGAGCGCGCGCCTTGGTGCGCTGCACGCGATGCCGAGCTTCCGGGCCGGGTTTTGTTCTTGCCGTTCGTTCGGGCGGGGCGGCGCCGCTCGTATCTGGCCGAATGGGCATGGGCTCGATTCCTCGAAGGGACCGATGAACTTTAGGCCCGATTATTGGTACCATGGAGCGCCACCAGCGTCGGCAATGATGGAGCCAATTCCATGTACCTCGATCTCGACGGCGACGGTCCGCGTTACGCGCAGCTGATTCGATCCCTGAAGGGCGCGATCCTCGACGGGCGTGTTTTGGCGGGCGCGCGTTTGCCGGCAAGTCGTTCGCTTGCGCGCGAGCTCGATATCTCGCGCAATACCGTGCTCGCTGCGTACGAGCAGTTGCAGGCGGAAGGTTTCCTCGTCGGCCGGGTTGGCTCCGGCAGTTATGTCGCGAGTGTCGGAAGTCCGGCGCCGCAACGCCGCAACAGCGCAGCGCTGGTCGCGCCGCTGTCGGCGTTCGCGCGACGCGTGCTCGCGAACTTCGACGGTCGCGCGATTCCGGGTCGCCAGCACCGCGGGCTGCGCTACAACTTGCAGTACGGCTTGCCGCTCACCAACCCGATGCTGGCGAGCGTCTGGCGTCGCGAGTTGAATCGCGCCGCGGAACATGTCGAGTTCGATTATCCCGATGCGCAAGGTCTCGCCGCGTTGCGCGAACAGGTCTGCGATTACCTTGCGCGAAGGCGCGGCGTGCCGGCGACACCGGAAGATGTATTGATCGTATCGGGCACGCAGCAGGCGTTTGCACTCGCCGCGCGCGTGTTGATCGAGCCCGCCGAAGCGGTCGTTCTCGAAGATCCGCACTATCGCGGCGCGCGCCAGGTTTTCACTGCACACGGCGCGCACGTGCGCGGTTGCCGCGTCGATGCCGAAGGGCTGGTGCCCTCGGCGCTGCCCGATCATGCGCGGCTCGCGGTGGTCACGCCGTCGCATCAGTTCCCAACGGGTGCATTGCTGCCGCTCGGGCGTCGCGTCGAATTGCTCGAATGGGCCGCGG
>DASYJJ010000293.1:0-2522 GCA_035996605.1 Rhodanobacteraceae bacterium | reverse complement strand
ATATCCGAACGACACGCGTGAGAACCGGCGCAAAAACCGTCGCGTCGATGTCGAATTCCTGACCATCGAGGAAACGCCTGCTCCCGCTGCCGCTCCTCCACCGCCGACAAAGACGGCGGTCGAATGGATCAAAGAGCCCGTCGTTGCGCCGCCCGCTTGGATCGAACGAGCGCTGCGCGATCCAGCCGAGCACAAACGCACCGTCGACGTTTACAAATTCGCGAAATCGACCAGCACCACGACGATCGGTCCGAAGGAACACGGTCCGGCCGCAGCCGACGACACGGCGGCCGTGCTGGAGAATTCGACCGGCAATCCGATCAACGTGCTGGCCAACGACAGCGATGCGGACGGTGATCCGTTGACGATCACGGCGGTGTCTTCGCCGGCGCATGGCACCGCATCGGTCGCGGGCGCGAACGTCGACTACACCCCGGCCATGAACTATCTCGGCGAAGACAGCTTCACGTACACGATCAGCGACGGACGCGGCGGCACGGCGACGGCGACGGTGCACGTCACGGTCGGATCACCGAATCAGCCGCCCGTCGCGGGCACGCTGTCGGTGCGCGTGATGAAGGGCGAGGCGATCGATATTCCAGTGCTGCAAGCGGCGTCGGATCCGGACGGCGATCCACTGACCGTCATCGCGGTCAATCACGACGGCCCGCTGACGATCAATGTCGTGACGATCAATCCGGACAATACGGTGCACTACGAATCCGTGCACGGCGTGTTCGGCCAGGATTATTTCGAGTACACCGTGTCCGATGGCCGCGGCGGCACCGCGACCGGAAGGATTTCGGTCTACGTATTCGAATTGCCGCCGCCACCGCCGTGAAAATCGCCCTCTCCCGCTTTGCGGGAGAGGCCGGCCGCAGGGCCGGGTGAGGGCACGCGGAGCGAAGCCTCTCAAAACTTCGGGTCGAACGCTGATGCGGGCCTGCCCCACCCCAGCCCTCTCCCGCGAGCGGGAGAGGGGGCGTCCGTCGCAAGCGGGAGTGGAAAGTAGCGCTCAGGCCGCGACGGGAAGCGGCAGCGTTTCGACCGGCTCGCCGCGCTTCACGGCGAGCGAATGTTGACGCTCGGTCCAGTGTAAGAGCTCGAACGCGCCGTCGTGGTGTTCGACCAGCGCGGTGCAATGCTCGACCCAGTCGCCGTCGTTGATGTAGACGACGCCGTCGTGATCATGGATCCGGCCATAATGAATATGGCCGCATATGTGGCCGTCGTAGCCGGCCGTGCGCGCCGCCGTTGCGACACGCGTTTCGAAGTCGCGGATGAAGCGCCGCGCGGTGCCGATGCGCGACTTCAGCATGATCGACAGCGGCCGGTAGTGGATTCCGAGCCGGCGCAGCAGCGCATTGCAGTGGCGGTTCATGGCGCAGATGAAACCTTGCATCACGTCGCCGATGCGCAAGAGCCATACCGGCGCCGTGCTCGCGCTGTCGTGCTCATCGCCGTGGCTGACACGATAACGGCGACCGTCGGCAGCGACATGTACCGCGTCGAGCGCAATGTCGATGCCCGCGAAGCGCTGGCCGGCGAAGCGTCGTAGCACCGCGTCGTGGTTGCCGGGAATGTAGGTCACGCGCGTGCCGCGAGCCGCGATTGCGAGAAACTCGGCCAGCACCTCGCCGTGATCGGCGCGCCACCACGGGCGCCTTGCCATGTTTTCGAAATCGATGATGTCGCCGACCAGATAGAGGCGCTCGCACTGCATCGAGCGCAGGAAATCGAGCAGATAGCCGGCCTGGCAGTCGCGCAGGCCCAGATGCACGTCCGAAACGAACACGCTGCGGAACGAGAGCCGTGACATTCACGCATCCTCACAGGAAGCCCGCGCAAGCCTATGTTTTATCGATAGCAATTCGATTGCGGCGGGATTGCAGCGCAATGACAGTGCGGACGCGTTCGCGAAGCGACATCTCGCTGTCATGTTCACGCGCGCCGAGAAATGCGTGATCACGGAGTTGTCATCGCGTCGTACTAGCGTGCACGCGAGAGCGACTCCCGCGAGCTGCAAACCGATGCCGATTCCGAATCTGCGCGACAAGTTCGATCAGAAAATCTTCGATGCCATCTATTCGCGCAGCCTTGTCTACAACACCTGCTGGGAAGATCCTGCGGTCGATCGTCAAGCGCTCGCGCTTGCGCCGGACGACACGGTGCTGGTGATCACCAGCGCCGGATGCAACGCGCTCGACTACGCACTCGAAGCGCCCAAGCGCATCCACGCCGTGGATGCCAATCCACGCCAGACCGCGTTGCTCGAGCTCAAGATCGCCGGCATTCGCGCGCTTGCGTTCGACGATTTCTTCGCGATCTTCGGCGACGGTTATCACGCGGGTTTCGAGGATCTGTACCGCACGAAACTTCGCCCGCTGCTGTCGCCGTTCGCGCGCATCTGGTGGGATCGGCACCGGCGCTGGTTCACGAGCAATCGCGGCAGCTTCTATTTCCATGGACTTTCCGGAATCGTCGCCGGCGCCGTGCGCGCATATTTCGATTCGCGCCCGCGC
>DASYJJ010000292.1:0-4181 GCA_035996605.1 Rhodanobacteraceae bacterium | reverse complement strand
ACTTGCGACCATACGATGAGCGACATCCTACCTAGCTATCTAACTGCAGCACCGGAGCGTCTGCCCGCCCATCATGAGGCACCGATCGGCGCCGCACCCGGCGGCAACCGAATACACCGACGCCGACAGTAGTCACTCGCGAGCGCCGCGTGCTTCGAATCACTCAAGCATGTGAGCTGCTCGAGTCTTCGAGGACAAGCGTTGATCAGATTGCGTCAAGCATTGGCGAGAGCGATGTGGGAGGGTTCGCCGCGTGTTTTGCAAGATTAACGCCTTAACGCGTCCGACTGTCGAAGGCGTGTCTGCAGATAAGTGACGCGTTTCTTAGTGCAATCGTTTTGCATCGGTGATGGCCGTTCCCTATGCTCAGGAAAATAAATCGCCGCTGAATGCTTTCGCTTGCAATCGTTGCCGCGGCATGGAGCTGCGGCGTGCGCCACTCGATGGATCAGCTAGCTTGCCAGAACGTGCGCTGTTAGGAGAAGTGATCTACACGAGACGTTCATATTTTGTGAACGGACTAGTGGATTTTGGTCTGGCCGAGTAGCCTTCTAGACAGCCACGGAGGATTGCCGATGAAACTCCTTGTCAACGGTCAGAGGCACGATGTCGACGCTCCCGACGACATGCCCTTACTTTGGGTCTTACGGGATCTGGTCGGCCTAACGGGTACGAAATTCGGTTGCGGTATGGCTCAGTGCGGCGCGTGCACAGTCCACCTCGACGGCCAACCCATACGTTCCTGCGTAACGCCGGCCTCCGCTGTCGGAACGCGCGCGATCACGACTATCGAAGGGTTGTCCAAGGATGGCACGCATCCGGTCCAGCTCGCTTGGCAGGAAGTCGATGTCGTGCAGTGCGGTTACTGTCAATCGGGCCAGGTCATGACGGCGGTCGCGCTCCTAAAATTGAAGCCCGTGCCGAGCGATGCCGACATCGATGCAGCGATGGCCGGCAATATCTGTCGTTGCGGAACGTACCAGCGCATTCGCGCCGCAGTGCACCGTGCCGCCGAGCTTTCGAAGGAGGTCGGCCATGTGGCATGAAATTGCAAATTCGCTCGACACCAAAGTCAGCGAAGCTGCTGATACGCGTGCTCCCGGCACGACCCGCCGCATATTCCTGAAAACGTCTGCCGCTACAACCGGCGCGCTGATCATCGCAGCGTTCGTGCCGACGGCGATTCGCCGTGCGCTGGCGGAGGACGTTTCCGCCTCGAAAGCGAAGCCGGGGTCGCCGAATGCGTTCATACGCGTCGCGCCGGACAACACGGTGACCGTGTTGTTGAAGCATTCGGAAATGGGCCAGGGTGTCTGGACCTCGATTCCGATGGTGATCGCCGAAGAGCTCGGCTGCGATTGGACGAAGGTGCGTGTCGAGCACGCGCCCACAGCGCCAGAGTACGCGCACACGACGTTCGGCATGCAGATGACTGGCGGCTCGACCAGTACGTGGGAATCATTCGACCAGTTGCGCACTGCGGGCGCGATGGCGCGCGAGATGCTGATCGCGGCCGGCGCCGCGAAGCTTGGTGTACCGGGCGGCGAGTGCAGGAGCGAGAACGGATACATCGTGCACGGCGCGCGCAAGGTGACGTACGGCGAAGTCGCGACCGCTGCAGCGAACTTGCCCGCGCCGTCCAACGTCAAGCTCAAGGAACCGAAAGACTGGACAATCATCGGCAAGCCTACGCGGCGCCTCGACAGCAAAGCCAAGGTCACCGGCACCGCAGAATTCGGTATCGACGTGAAGCGGCCAAATCTCGCCGTCGCGCTCATCGCGCGTTCGCCGGTGTTCGGCGGCAAGTTGCGCAAAGTCGACGCGAACAAGGCGAAAGCGATCGACGGCGTCGTCGACGTAGTCGAGGTGCCGAGCGGGGTAGCCGTGCTCGGCACGCATTTCTGGGCCGCGAAGAAGGGCCGCGACGCGCTCGTGCTCGAATGGGACGACGGCGCGGGCGCAGCACTGTCGACACCGTCGATGCGTGAAGAGTATCGCCGGCTAGCCGCTACGCCGGGGCTCGTCGCGAAAAGCCAGGGCGACGTCGATGCCGCGCTCAAGAACGCGACTGCGCTAATCGAAGGCGAGTACGAAGTTCCATTCCTGGCGCATGCGCCGATGGAGCCGCTCAACTGCACCGTAGAGCTCGGCAAGGACGGCTGCGATATCTGGACCGGCACGCAGTTCCAGACCGTCGACCAGAAGACGACCGCGGATCTGCTCGGACTCAAGCCAGAGCAAGTGCGCATCCATACGACATTCCTCGGCGGCGGCTTCGGGCGCCGGGCGAATCCGATGTCCGATTTCATTGTCGAAGCGGTGCACGTTGCGAAAGCGGTGAAGCGTCCGGTCAAAGTCGTGTGGACGCGCGAGGACGACATTCGCGGGGGTTATTATCGTCCGATGTGGGTGTCCCGCTTGCGCGCCGCGCTCGGCGAGCACGGCAAGCCGGTCGCGTGGTCGCATACGATCGTCGGTCAGTCGATCATCGAGGGCTCGCCGTTCGCGGCGGCGATGATCAAAGGCGGTATCGATGGAACGTCGGTCGAAGGCGCCGCCGATGCGGTTTATCTGACGAGCATTCCCGCGCATCGCGTCGAGCTGCATTCACCAAAGAGTCCGGTCACCGTTCAGTGGTGGCGCTCGGTGGGGCATTCGCATACGGCGTTCGTCGTCGAGAGTTTCATCGACGAGCTTGCGGTCGCGGCAAAACAGGATCCGCTCGAATATCGCCGTGCGTTGCTGCCCGGTGATTCACGCGAGCGTCGCGCGCTCGATCTCGCGGCGGAGAAGTTCGGCTGGGGCAAGGAGCTGCCGCAAGGCCACGCGGCCGGACTCGCCGTGCATCAGTCGTTCGGAAGCTATGTCGCGCAGATTGCCGAAATTTCCGTCGACAGTGGCAAGAACATTCGCGTGCATCGCGTCGTCTGCGCGATCGACTGTGGGCCGGTCGTCAATCCGATGACCGTAGAGGCCCAGATGCAATCCGGCATCGTATTCGGTCTTTCTGCGGTCCTACACGGCGAGCTGACGCTCAAGGGAGGCCGCGTCGAGCAGAGCAACTTCCACGACTATCCCGCGCTGCGTCTACCCGAAGCGCCAAAGATGGAAGTGCACATCGTGCCGAGCACCGACAAGATGGGCGGCTGCGGTGAACCGGGCACGCCGCCGATCGCGCCGGCAGTTGCCAACGCTGTTTTCGCACTGACCGGCAAACGCTTGCGCCAATTGCCGCTGCGACTCGCTTGAAGCGGGAGAAAGACGATGCGCACGACATATCTACTGTTGACCGCGTTGGCGATCGTTGGCGTTGCAACGACCTCCGCGAATGCTGCCGCCGACTTCGACGCCGATTTCGCCGTGATCCAGAAAGTGCTGCAGCACCCGCGCTGCCAGAATTGCCATATTCCGGGCGATGCGCCGCTCCAATTCGACGAAGGCCGCACGCACGCGCAATTCGTGCAGCGCGGGCCGGAAGGGAAGGGTGCGCCCGGCCTCGCGTGCTCGACATGCCACGGAACGAAGAACCTGCCAGCAAGCTACGGCTCGCACGTTCCACCGGGCGCGCCCAATTGGCACCTGCCGCCGCCGGACAAGAAGATGGTTTTCATCGGTCTTAGTGCGCACGATCTCTGTACGCGGCTCAAGGATCCAGCGCAGAACAACGGCAAGGATCTCGCCGCACTACTTGACCACGTCGATCACGATCAGCTGGTGCTATGGGGATGGGATCCCGGTGGCGAACGCGCGCCGGTATCAATCCCGCACGCGGACTTTGTTGCGACATTCAAGCGCTGGAACGAAGCGGGCGCACCATGTCCGGCCTCGTGAATGCGATGGCAACCGCCCCCGCGTGGGGTCGTCTTCTTTGCGACCACTGAACTCACGCGGCCCCTGGTGTTCTCGTTCTGTCGGCGGCGGGCAGCTGCCTAACACTCGATGCGTCAGTCGACCAACGGAACTGGGCAGTTACCTTGGCAACTTCAAACGCAACAGTGAAAACGCTTGGTCCAGATCATCTGGGCCGACAGCACCATACCCTCACCTGCGACTGCTGGCTTACTGACGAAATGGCATTCCAGGTCGTGAATCCGTACATTCTCGCGGGCCAACATATTCGCGACCGCTACCCTTCGAAGCCGTTGGCGAAAATCGCATCCGGCAGCGGCGCGCAATCCTGA
>DASYJJ010000291.1:0-10763 GCA_035996605.1 Rhodanobacteraceae bacterium | reverse complement strand
CGGCGATTGTGTTGCCGCCGGCTACATTCACCGTCCAGAGTTGACGGCCGAGCGTTTCGTCGAGGTGGACGGCACGCGCTGGTACCGGAGTGGCGACCGCGTGCGGCGAGACAAGACCGGCGTGCTCGAATATCTCGGCCGCATGGATGCTCAAGTCAAGATCGATGGATTCCGCATCGAGCCTGCGGAAATCGAAACCGTGCTGTGCCGACATCCCGCGGTCGCCGAGGCGGTCGTCGTTGCCGCGGAGAACGCCGGTGGCCGGCATCTCGTCGCTCACATCGTGCCGCGCGAAGCGCGTACCGATGAGCGCGCACTGGCGGCTCTTCTTCGAAGCCATTGCGAGGCCATGCTCGCGCCTTATCTGGTGCCGCGCGCTTTCCACGTGCACGCGGCACTGCCGCTGACGGCCAGCGGAAAGATCGATCGCCGCGCGCTGGAAAATGGATTCGCCAATGCCACGCTGCAGTGGCTCGAGGGCGCGGCACTGGCGCAACAGCTTCTCCATTTGTGGAAGCAGCTGCTGGGTATGGATGCGCTCGACGTGGATGCGAACCTTTTCGAGAACGGTGCGCGCTCGCTGCTCGTCGTGCGCGCATTGACCGAGCTGCGCCGGCACGGTCATGTGTTGAGCGCTGCGCAAATCTACGAGTCTCCGACGATTTGCGCGCAGGTTGCGCTGCTGGAAACAGGCACCACGAAGGATGCGCATTCGTCCGTTGCCGAGCGTGCGCGCGGCGCGGCACAGCGCACGGCGTTCGCGCGCTTCGGCGCGCACGGTGGAGGCCAGCGATGAGCGGCCCTTCGCGCGACGGTGTCGCAATCATCGGTATGGCCGGGCGCTTTCCGGGCGCGGCTTCGATCGAGGAGCTGTGGGCGAACCTTCTCGCAGCGCGAGAATGCATTACGCGCTTCACGCCAGAGCAACTTTCATCGCTGATCCCGGCGGACCTGCGAGCGCATCCGCGCTATGTCGCCGCGCGCGGCGTCGTCGCCGACGTCGATCGCTTCGACGCTGCATTCTTCGGCGTGTCCGCGCGAGAGGCGCAGCTGATCGATCCTCAGCAGCGCCTGATGCTCGAGCTCTGCTGGAACGCGCTAGAGCACGCCGGTGTCGATCCCGCGCGTTTCGCCGGCAACATCGGCGTGTACGCGGGAACATCGAACAACGGCTACCGCAAATTGATCGACGCGCGTCCCGACCTCCTCGCGGCAAGCGGCGAATTCGCCGCGATGCTGGCCAACGAAAAGGACTACGTTTCCACACGCGTTGCGCACAAGCTCGGCCTGCGCGGACCTGCGATCAGCCTGTACACCGCGTGCTCGACGTCGCTGGTCGCAATCGCGCAGGCCTGGTATGCGCTGATGAGCTGGCAGTGCGATCTCGCGTTGGCCGGCGGCGTCAACATCGTCGTTCCGCAGGAATCGGGTTATCTGCCAGCCGAGGGTGCCATCGAATCGGTTGACGGGCGTTGTCGCCCGTTCGATGCAGAGGCGACAGGAACGGTGTTTTCGTCCGGCGCCGGCGTTGTGGTTTTGAAACGGCTGGCCGAGGCGATTGCCGATGGCGACACGATCTGGGCCGTGATCCGCGGCGTCGGCGTCAACAACGACGGCGCGGACAAGGCAAGCTTTGGCGCGCCGAGTGCGCGCGGACAAGCAGCCGCAATTCGTCTGGCGCTGGCGAGCGCAGATCTCGACGCAAGCGCGATCGGTTACGTCGAAGCGCACGGCACCGGCACGCCGCTCGGCGATCCGATCGAAGTCGAAGGACTGACGCGTGCTTTCGGCGCGGATCGCGAGGAAGAGCACGCGAATGCCCAGACCTGCTGGCTCGGATCGATCAAAGGCAATCTTGGCCATCTTGTTGCTGCATCCGGCGTCGCAGGACTCATCAAGGCGACGCTGGCGCTTCATCACGGCAAGATTCCGCCGAGCATCAACTACCGGACGCCGAATCCGGAAATCGATTTCGCGCGCTCGCCGTTCCGTGTTGTCGACCGAGTGGTCGATTGGCCTCGCGGCGATGTTCCGCGCCGCGCGGGCGTCAGTTCGTTCGGTGTTGGCGGCACCAATGCGCATGTCGTGCTCGAAGAAGCGCCGTCGCGGTTGGCCGCGGCGCCGGCGAGCGCATTCCAGGTATTGCCGATTTCGGCGCGCGACGAACCCGCGCTGCGCCGTCGCGCCCAGCAGCTTGCCGCGCATCTCGCGACTTGCACGGATGCGGATTTGCCCGATATCGCAACGACGCTCGCACTTGGCCGCCAACCGATGGCGTTGCGCGGCGCGGTTGTCGCCGAAACCTGCACGCAGGCACGCGAGCGGCTGACGCAACTCGCAGGAACACGTGCCGGCAAGCCCAAACTGGCGTTTCTTTTTCCGGGACAAGGTTCGCAGCACGCCAACATGGCGCGCGAACTGGTGGCGACCGAATTCGTATTCCGCGCCGCATTCGAGCGCGGCTGTGCGCTCGCGTCGGTGCATCTGTCGCGCGATCTGCGCGCGCTGATCCTGCCGCCATCCGGCGAAGAAGCAGCGGCCGACGCCGCGCTCGCGGAAACGCGTTACACGCAGCCGGCGTTGTTCGTCGTCGAATACGCGCTGGCGAAACTTTGGGAAAGCTGGGGCATCGTGGCCGATGCGATGATCGGTCACAGCATCGGCGAATACGTCGCGGCGGCGCTCGCCGGAGTCTTCCCGTTCGAGGATGCCATCGCGATCGTGTGCGCGCGCGCAGACGCAATGCAGGCGCAACCGCACGGAGCGATGCTGGCCGTACGCGCCGCGGCGGCAACAGTAGCCGCGCGTTTGCCGGCGGACGTGGCGCTTGCCGCCGCGAACGCACCCGAGCTTTGCGTTGTTTCCGGAACCGATGCCGCGGTCGAGGCATTTGCCGCGACGCTGCACGCAGAGGGAATCGCGAGCACTCGGCTTCGTCTCAGCCACGCATTCCATTCCGTGTTGATGGAAGGCGCGCTCGAGCCGTTCGCGCGCGCGTTCGATGGCGTGAAACTCAGCGAACCGACGCGGCCGTTTTATTCCTGCGTCTCCGGCGCGCCGATCAGCGCCGAGGATGCGACGGATCCGGCCTATTGGTGTCGTCAGTTGCGCCAGCCGGTCCGCTTCGCCGACGCGATCGCAAATGCACTGGCAGACGGTATTACGCTGTTCGTGGAAGCAGGGCCGTCGCAGGCTCTGACGACGTTCGCGCGCATGCAGTTGCTCGGCAGGGGTCAGGCCGTTGCGTCGCTCGGCCCGGCCGGACGACCGGGCCGCGATGCCGAACATCTGGCGGCCGCACTCGCGACGTGCTGGACCGTCGGACGCGAACCGGACTGGGCGCGCTATCACGCCGGCAGAGTCGGCCGCAGAGTACCGTTGCCAACTTATCCGTTCGGCGGCCAGCGCTATTGGATCGACTTCGAGCCGCCACGTGCGGCAGAACAGGGTGAGGTACGCATCATGGGGAACGAGGTGGCCGGGGAGGCCGCGATGGCGAGGAATCCCGCGCGTGGCGAACGCCTGCGCGGCGAATTGCGCGCGATCGTGGAACATCTGACCGGCGAACACGTCGACACCTCGCGGCACAACGCGAGTTTCCTCGAGCTCGGCTTCGATTCGTTGTCGCTGACGCAAGCCGCGCTCGAGCTCGAGCGCCGTTACGGGCTGAAACTCAAGTTCCGCCGTCTGATGGAAGATGTCGACACGATCGATCGCCTGGCGGATCTGCTCGACGCGAGTCTGCCGCAGGATCAGGCGCCCACAACGGCGGCGCCTGCCGTCACAGCTGGTGCGTCGCGCATTGCAACTGCCGCGGCGGCAACATCCGCACAGGCAACATCCGCGACGCCGCTGCTTGCCGAACTTTTCCGCGCCCAGCACGAACTGTTGCAGCAGCAGAGCAAGCTGCTTGCCGCGCTCGCCGGCGGTGTGGTGGCACCCTCGAGTGCGACATCGGCTGAGCTTCCCGCACCAGCACCTTCTGCCGCGGCGCCGGTCGCGGCGCACGCCAACGTTTCGGCGCCCGCGAACCTGATCGAACGACCGTTCGGTGCGTCGGCGCGAATCACGGTGCGGCGCGATCAGTCGATGACGCCGGTCCAGCGCACGTTCGTCGACGATTTCACGCGCCGTTACAACCAGCGCACCGCGAAGTCCAAGACGTTTGCACAATCGCATCGCGCGCGGATGGCCGATCCGCGTGTCGTGACCGGTTTCCATCCGCTGTGGAAGGAACTGGTCTATCCGATCGTCGTCGAGCGCTCCAAAGGAGCGTTGCTGACCGATCTCGATGGCAACCAATACATCGATTGCCTCAACGCATTCGGCGCCAATTTCCTTGGATACCAACCCGACTTCATCGCCGATGCGTTGAAGACCCAGATCGACTCTGGATTCGAGATCGGACCGCAGCATCCGCTGACCGCCGAAGTCGCGTCGCTGATCGCCGAGATGACCGGCATGCAGCGCGTCGCGTTCTGCAATACCGGTTCGGAAGCGGTGATGGGCGCGATGCGCATTGCGCGCACCGTCACCGGACGCAAGACGATCGCGATTTTCACGAACTCCTACCATGGCATCTTCGACGAAGTGATCGTGCGCGGCACGCGTACGCTGCGCTCGCTCGCGGCTGCGCCCGGCATTCTTGCCAGCGCCGTCGAGAACGTGCTTGTGCTCGACTACGGCAGCGAAGAGTCTCTGCGCATCCTGCGTGAGCGCGCGAACGATCTCGCCGCGATCATGATCGAGCCCGTGCAAGGCAAGAACCCGTCCCTGCAACCGCGCGATTTCATCCGCGCGCTGCGGCCGATCTGCGATCAGGGCGGCTGCGCGCTGATCTTCGACGAAGTCATCACGGGCTTTCGTATCGCGCAGGGCGGAGCACAGGAATACTTCGGCGTGCGTGCAGACATTGCGACGTATGGCAAGATCATCGGCGGCGGTCTGCCGTTCGCGGCGATCGCCGGCGACGCGAAATGGCTGGGCGCGCTCGATGGCGGCGATTGGCGTTTTGGCGATACGTCTTATCCCGAGTTGGGCGTTACCTACTTCGCCGGCACGTTCGTGCGCCATCCGCTCGCGCTCGCGGCGGCAAAGGCCGCGCTCACGCATTTGAAGAAGCAAGGCCCGGCGCTGCAGGAAACGCTGAATGCGCGCACGCGCTCGCTCGTCGATCGTCTCAACACGTTGTTCGACGAACGCCGCGCACCTTTGGTGGCGGTTGGGTTCAGCTCGCTCTGGCGCATCGTCGCCGACGAGGACCAGACCTTCGCAAGCCTCTTCTGGTATGCGTTGCGTGCGAACGGGTTGCACGTCTACGAGCAGTTCAACTGTTTCCTGACCACGGCACACGGCGAAGCGGAGGTCGAGAAGATCATTGCCGCGGTACGTGCTGCAGTCGATGCGCTGATGGGCGCGGGATTGCTGCAGGCGCGCGGGAACGCATTAGGCGCAACCGCGGACGCAACAGTCGCGCCGGACGACCTGCCACAGACCGTACCACTCACCGACGGTCAGCTCGAGAAGTGGCTGGGCTGCCATTACGGAACCGGCGCGGAGCTCGTTTGCAATGAAGCCGCGGTCCTGCATTTCGACGGCGCGATCGACCCTAACGTGTTCAAGCGCGCGCTCGCGCTGGTCTGGTCACGTCACGAAGCATTTCGTCTTGCGATCGCGCCGGACGGACGCACGCAGACGCTGCAGGCACCGACCCCGGTTGCACTCACCGAGCTCAATTTCTCCGGCGCAGACGCCAACGCGCGCCTCGATGCCTATTGCGATGCGCAGATGCGAACGTCGTTCGATCTGTCGCGCGCGCCTTTGATGCGTTTTGCATTGATCTCACTCGGCGAACGGCGCACGACGCTGCATGTGATCGCCCATCATCTGGTGATGGACGGCTGGTCGCTCGCGGTACTGATCGGCGAGATCGAAGAAACCTACAACGCCATGCTGAGCGGACGCGCTCCCTCGCTCGTACCTGCGGAGAGCTTTCGCGCGTACGTGCTTGCCGAGCAGCAGCGCCGCGCCGGCAACGCCGCGCAGGTTGAATACTGGCGCCGCATGTATGTCGATCCGCCGCCGCCTCTGGCGTTGCCGAGCGATCGCCCGCGCGCGCAACAGGAGAATTTCGCCGCAAGCACCGATCGCCATGTTTTTGCGGAAGATCTTACGGCCGCATTGCGGTCCGAAGCGCGCCGCCGCGGTGTGACGATGTATGCGCTGCTGCTGGCGGCGTTCACGCGTTTCCTGGCGCGCCTTTCCGGTCAGCGCGACTTCGCGATAGGCATCCCGTTCGCAGGCCAGGCACTTGCCGGCAGTGGCGCATTGATCGGCGACGGCGTGAATACGCTGCCGCTCCGCCTTCGCGTGCGGCCCGACGAGGATTTCGGATCGCTCGTCGCAAAAGCCCACACAGCGCTCCTGGACGCGGCGGACAACCAGGATCTGACGATGTTGAACGTCATGCGCGTGCTCGGTCCGCGCTCGCGCGATGCGCTCGGCAGCGTGATCTTCAATCTCAATCCTCGGTTGCGCGATCCTTCGTTTGCCGGAGTCACGACGCGATGGCAGGACTGCCGTCACGCCGCTCTGCTGTGGGATCTCTTTTTCAATCTCAACGACAGCGGGCGCGTGCTCGCGCTGGACTTGCACTACCGCACGTCGCTCTACGATGCGCAAACGATCCGCAATTGGATCGGCGAATTCGAACGCGTGCTCGGCGCGGTCGTGCAGCAACAAGACGTGCAGCCGCAAGAACGGAGTGCAACAGTCGTGATGGAAATGCCGATGTCCCGCGAGCGCACGACACTGCTCGAATTAATCGACGCTCAGGTCCGTCGTACGCCGGATCGCATCGCGATCGAATGCGGCTCGGAGAAACTGACCTACGCCGAACTCTGGAGCCGCAGCGGCGCACTCGCAGCAGCGTTGATCGATCGCGGTGTCGGTCGCGGCGAAATCGTCGGCGTGTGCCTGCCGCGGCGTCCCGAAATGCTGATCGGATTGTTCGGCGTATTGCGCGCGGGCGCGGCCTACGTGCCGCTCGATGCCGGATTCCCGGACCAGCGTCTCGTGACGATGATCGAGCAGGCGAAACTGCGTCGCACGATCGTGTTCGACGGAGAGGATCTGCCAGCGGCGGTGCTCGAACGCGGTGGTGAGATGATCGCGGTCACGCGAATCGCGCAGGACACGCGTGCGGAAGAGCTGCCGACCGTTCGCAGCGACGATCTCGTGTATGTCCTCTTCACGTCCGGCTCGACCGGTACGCCCAAGGGCGTGCGTGTGCTGCATCGAAACCTCGCGAGCTTTCTCGGCGCGATGCAGGATGAGCCGGGTCTCGCCGCCGAGCACGTGCTGTGCGCAGTGACCACGCTCTCGTTCGACATCGCCGGTCTTGAGCTTTATCTGCCGCTCACGGTCGGTGCGCGCGTGCTTCTCGCAACCGAAACAGAGGTGCATGACCCGCATGCGCTGACGCGTTTGATTCGCGATGGCCACGCGACCGTATTGCAGACGACGCCGACGCTGCTGCGTTTGCTCGTCGACGGCGCGGGACTCGACGCGGTGGACGGATTGAAGCTCCTGGTCGGAGGCGAGGTGTTGCCGCGCGATCTTGCCGAAGCGGTACTGCCGCACTGTTCGGCACTCTGGAACATGTACGGACCGACCGAGACCACGATCTGGTCCGCGCTCGCACGGGTCAGCGCAGGCCCGGGCGCAGTGCCGCTCGGCCAGCCGATTGCAGGAACGCGAATCCACGTTCTCGACGAGGACGGCCAGCCTGTCGTGGACGGCGCACGCGGCGAAATATGGATCGGCGGCGAAGGTGTCGCCGACGGATATCTCGGACGCCCGGATCTGACTGCGGAACGTTTCCGGTCCGATCTATTCGGCGGTCAGGGCGCAAGCATGTATCGCACGGGCGACATCGGCAGCGTGCAGCACGGCGTGCTGCATTTCCACGGGCGAAACGACGATCAGGTAAAGCTGCGCGGATTCCGTGTCGAGCTCGGCGATGTCGAAGCCGCAGCCGCAGCCGACCCGGCGGTACGCGAGAGCGCAGCGATCCTGCACAGCTTCGGCGAACACGACACGCGCATCGTCCTGTACGTAACGGCGCGTGGTGCGGATGGCGAGCTCGGCACGCGTCTTCGGCATTCACTGCGCGATGCGTTGCCGCCTTACATGCGGCCGCAGCACATCGAAGTGCTTGCCGACATGCCAAGAACGCCAAACGGCAAGATCGACCGCAACGCGTTGCCTTCACCGGTGGTCCCTGCGGCGGCGGTGCCGGTGGCTCCGCAGTCGCCGGGCGATTCGCACAGCGACTACCTCGCCGCGATCTGGCGCGAGATCATTGGCGTCGAGGATGTGCGCGCGGCGGACAATTTCTTCGAGCTCGGCGGCGATTCGCTGCTCGCCGTCGACATGATGGCGCGCGTCGAGCGCGACACCGGCGTGCGCTTGACGGTGCTTGCTATCGCCACCGGCACGCTGGAATCGCTGAGTCAGACGATCGGGCGCGGTGTCGCATCGGCGAATCGCGGCTGGTTCGCGAGACTGCGCAGCGCGATCGGCGGGACGCGCGGACGGTGAGCGTCGGTTTCTGGCAGCCGCTCTGGCTGGGAACGCCGACGCGCCAGTGCTATGCCGCACTGCATCCGGCTGCCGGAGCGCGTGTCGGCGTCGTGATGGCGCCGCCGCTGCTGCACGAGCAGCCGCGCAGCCGGCGCGTGCTGGTCGAAGTGGCGAGCCGGCTCAATGAGCGCGGTTTGCCATGTCTGCGTTTCGATTATTTCGGGACCGGTGATTCGGGCGGCGAGGGCGAGCGTCACGATTTTGACGCCGTCCATTCCGATCTCGATCTCGCGGTGCGCGCACTGCGCGACACGAGCGGAGTGGATGCGGTCGTGTTGATGGCGTGGCGCGGCGCCGCGTTGCCGGCATGGTCGTGGCCTGACGCGCGTCGGAACATCAACGCGCTGGCGTTGTGGGAGCCGGTGCTCGACGGTTCGACTTGGCTCGCGGCGCTCGAGGCCGTCGATCGCACCGAGCGGCAGGCGCGCTATCCGAACCTCGATACCGTCCAGGACAGTCATTTGATGGGATTTCCGACCGCCGCGCGCTGGCGCGCGGATATGGCTGCGGCGCGGATCGCCTCGCCTGCGCCCGCACCCGCACCCGCATGGATGATTGCGCGCAATGAATCCGACGACATCGTCGTGCAGCGGCGTTTCAGCTTGCCCGACGATGCGCCCCGCTTCGACGACGGCATCGGCATCGAGCGCGCGATGTTCCTGTCGCGCAAACTCTACGGCGTCGTCGACGAAATCGCGCAAGCATGCCTGGCGCTGGGCGCCTGATCGTGGAAACGTTCGAGAGTTTCGGTCCCGACAATCGCCTCGTCGGCGTGCTGAGCGGTGCTTCGAGCGGCGAGCAGCCGATCCTGGTCTTACCGAACGCCGGACTTGTGCCGCGCGCGGGTCCGTTTCGCGTACACGTCGAGATCGCGCAGCATTTTGCCGCGCGCGGAATCCGCACGTTCCGTTTTGATCTTCCCGGTGCCGGCGAATCGCCGCATCTGGCCGGCATCGATGCGCGCGGCGCGACGCAGGCCGCGCTGGACCATCTTGCCGCCCGCGGCATCGCGAACCGCTTCGTGGTTGGCGGCGTCTGCAGCGCGGCCGATCGCGGCTGGATCGCCGCGGTCGACGATCCGCGCGTGGTCGGCGTCGTGCTGCTCGACGGCGTCGCCTTCAAGGGCCCGTGGTTTCAGCTCTCCCGCGTGGCGAGCCTACTTGGACGCCCTCGCGAATGGTCGGCGTTCGTGCGGCGGCGACTCGCCCGCAACAGCGGCGGCGAGGAAGGCGCATCGCTCATCACCGCGGCCTACCGGGACTGGCCGACCCGCTCCGAAGCGCACGCGCAGCTCGCGGCGATGATCGGCCGAAATGTGCACCTGTTCTTTGTTTATACGCACGGCGTCGTCGAATATCTGCGTGATCGGCGCCAGCTCGTATGGAGCTTCGGCGCCGGTTTCAGGGACTCGCGCGTGACATGCCATTATTGGCGCGATTGCGACCACACGTTCTACGCGCGGTTCGTGAGAATGCGTCTTTTGGGCGCGATGGAAGAATGGTTCGTCGGCGCGTTTGGAGCCGGCAAGGAGCCTCATGACGCTCGAACATAGGGAGCCGATGTCGACTCCGGGCAGCGCCGAGGTCGCCGGCCAGGCACGTACGCCTCTTTTTGTCGCGGCCGCGCAGAACAAGCCGCCGCTGCGGATATTCCTGATCCTCCCGCGCCAGGTGCCCGCGTGGCTCGCCGTGTTCGTGCGAAGCGCGAAACTGCACGATTGGCTTCGCGTCCAGGTGGCTCTTTCCGACGTCGATCGAGCGCCGTCGCGCGCGCGGCGACTGCCACCGGACCTGCGCGCGTATCTGGCACTCGAGCGTTTGCGCAGACGCCGAAGCAGCATGCTGACGCGCGTCGACATATCGGAAGAGGCGGGCCGCGGCGATGCCGAGCCGCCTGCAGTCAGAGCGGGTTTGCGCGCCGATCTGGAAAAGTTCGCGCCGGATATCGTCATCCTGCATGCAGGTTGCGACGGAACGGAGGCGATCTCCGATCGATGGACGTGCTGGCGCATCGGCGATGATCTGTGCGACCCGCGCTCGGCGATTCCTGGATTGAGTCCGCTCCTCGAAGGTGATCTCGCGACACGCATCGAATTGCTGCTGGATCTGGCGCACGATCGC
>DASYJJ010000290.1:0-3917 GCA_035996605.1 Rhodanobacteraceae bacterium | reverse complement strand
GCTGCATCGATCGCCATCAGGCGGCCGTTCTCGGAGAGTGCGAACAGGAGATTCTTGGTTCCCGCAGGCGTCGTGACGCCCGACAGATACACCGGCGCGCTGTCGACGCTGGACGGTATGGTCACGTTGTAGAGCGTCGCGAGATTCGCCACGTTGCCGGCGTTGACCGTCGTCTCGACGGGATTGTTGCCCGTATGTGCCGCGTCGTAACCGAATTGCATCCAGTCTGCTGCAACGGCTGCGGCCGAAGTGCACGAGAGCGCCACTGCCACGGCGCACGGAAAGGGTCTTGGCAATCGCATGCAGAAATCTCCTGAATTCGAATGGGAAGCGAACACTAGTTGGCGTCGAAGCCGTTACTGAAAATCGGATCGTTGTTTACGGCGCCGTTGTCGAATCGGTGCAGGTGCGTTCCGTCGGCGATGTAGATCGCGCCGTTGACGAGAATCGGACTTTGCCAGTGCAGATTTCCGATCGTCTCGCTCGACGTCCACAGGATATCCCCCGTGACCGGATCTGCGCCTACGACGCAGTACCCGCCGCTGCAGGTGGTGGCGTAGTAAAGAATGCCGTTGGCGACGATCGCCGACTTTGACGTGCCGCCGCGATTCCATTCCGATTCCAGAAACGGGACATGCAGATTGGTGAAGCGCAGCTTGAGGCCTGAGACGCCCGAGTTGTTGGCGACGAGCAGCCATGTGTTGCCGATCGAGTCGACCCACACTGCCGGTTGCTCGCTCATGCCGCCGCCGCCCTGTGGAACGTCGATCAGCTGCAGCTCGCCGCCGGTCGCACCGATCGTGTTCGTGCTGCTCATGTTGTCGAGATCGATCAGGCGGATCATCGCGTCCTTGCCGAGCTGCGCGCCGAGATGAGTGACCGATTCGCCGGACGGCACAGGAAGGATAGCGAGCGAGACCGAACCGAGGTCGGTGTCTTGATTGAACAATTGCAGGAAATTCGTCGGCGTGTAGCTGTCGTGGGGCTGCGCGTTCATCGCGGTGCCTGCCGGAATCAGCGCGAGCACACTGTCGCCCCAGTTGAATCCCGACATGTTCGCGTCGAACCAGCCGTTGCCCGTCGCGATGTAGACGCGATTGCTCGCTGCATCGAACGTCGCGCCGCCACGACCCCAGATTCCACTGCCGCCGAAATCGCTGGGAAGCGGCCGGTCGCAATTGTTGCTGCCGTGATTCAGATGCGTCGGATTGTCACTGCACAGCGTGTTGAATACGTTCTGCGTTCCATTCCCGAGATTGATCGTCGTCAGGTGGCCTTGATAGTCGCCCGCATCGCCGATGTAACCGTCGGTGACGACATAAAGGTACGTCGTGCCTGCGGACGTTCCGATCGTCAAACTCCCCGCGACTTTCTCCACGTCGGTTTTCAGCGTGACCAGTTCCGGCCATTGGCCGGTGGTGACTTCGCTGCCGTTGCCGACGTTGTACTTGTGCACGAAACCATCGAGTCCATACGCATAAACGAAATTGCGGCTCGGATCGATCGCCGGCGCCGCAGTGGTCGGCTGTTGCCCTGACACCTGATGCGACCACACGACCGAACCGGTCGCCGCATCTATCGCCATCAGCGTGCCGTTCTGCGCGAGCAGGAAAAGGAGATCCTTCGTGCCCTGGCTGGTCGACACGTTGCTGAGATAAACCGGCGCGCTGTCGACGCTCGCCGGAAGTGTCACGTTATAGCGCCGCACGATCTGATCGACATTGGCGGGCGTGATCGTCGTCTCGGCCGGGTTGTTGCCGGTATGCGCCGCGTCGTAACCGAACTGCATCCAGTCGGCGGCGACCGCACCCATCGAGAGGCTCATGCCGAGGCCGATTGAAATCGCGTGCGCGAAAAATTTGACTCGCATCACTCGTCTCCAGTGATCGGCGATCCGGCACGAGGCGGATCGCCGAGCGGGACCGCATCTTACGCCGGCGCAACCGGTCCGGGGATGACAGCGACGATAATCACGGCGCTCGGTGAGCGAAAGTGTGATGCAGCGTCGAGCGGCACAATGCAAAACTAACGTTTGACAGCCAGAAGACGTTGATTGGACGTCGCTGCGGAAATACTGCGTGCATGTTGCGGCGAGCTCAGCGAAAACAAACGAAATAAATTAGACGGTGCATGCGCTGCATCCCCCGTGAACCATCCCACGCCGATTCCGCGATGAGACCGCTTCGGTGTAGAGTCCGCGCCTTCGCGAATGTCTTGGGGACGCTGCGATGTGGGCGATTCGCTTCCTGTCATACGGCCTGTCATGCGGCTTGATTGCCGCGTCGGCGGCCTCTGCGGTCGCACAAACCGTTCCGCCTGATCTTGCGCTCGAAGTGATCACCGACCAGGTCGAGGCGCCGATCGGAGTGCGCGCGCCGCACGACGGCAGCGGACGCCTGTTCGTGATCAGCCAGGCCGGAACGATCCGCGTGATCAAGAGCGGCGCACTGCTGGCGACGCCGTTTCTCACCGTGCCCGTCACCTATCCCGGTACCGGCGGAACGAGCGGCCTCCTCGGTCTCGCGTTTCATCCGAATTACGGCCAAGTCGGATTGCCGCACAACGACGAGTTCTACATCGTCTACATGCGCGCCGGAAACTGCAACGATCCGGGAAGCTGTCTCGGCAGCGGACCCGACGAAGTGATGGAACGCTACACCGTTTCGTCCAATCCGGATGTCGCCAATCCGACAGGCACGCTCGTGCTGCGCCTGGCGGACAATTCGCCGCCTTCGTTCCACAACGGGGGCGACATCCATTTCGGCCCCGACGGATATCTCTACATGTCGTCCGGCGACGGCGGACAGGAAAGCGGCACGCATTGGCTTGCCGAATGCCTGTGGAAAAAACCGAACGACACCACGTCCACGAGTTGCGGAACCAGCACGACCGAGCCGCAGTATTTCCTGCGCGGAAAAATGTTGCGCATCGATGTCGACAACCGCGGCGCCATCGCCACGCCCGACATGTGCGGCACCGCGACCGGAGTGATTGCCGAATATTCGATTCCCGCGGACAATCCATTCGTCGGCACGACCGACACCTGCGACGAAATCTATCTGCATGGCTTTCGCAATCCGTGGCGCTGGAGCTTCGACCGCGCGACCGGCGACATGTGGATCGGCGACGTCGGCCAGGATCACTTCGAGGAAATCAATTTCCGCGCGAACGGCTCGGCCGATCCGATCTACTACGGCTGGCATTGCATGGAAGGCACCGCCGTCTTCAACACGGCGCAGGTCTGCGCGCCGCCGCTGCCGCCGAACGTGCTGCCGTTGATGGAATACGATCACAGCACGGGTTCGCGCTGCGCTGTGACCGGCGGCTATCGCTATCGTGGACCGATCAAATCGCTCGACGGCATGTACATATTCGCCGATTCATGTTCGAGCGAGATTTTCTTCGCCAAGCCCGACGACGCGAACGCGTGGTCGTTCACCGTCTGGCGCAACGATGCCAACGGCTATGGCACTTATTCGGGTTTCGGCGAGGACGAAGCCGGCAACCTATACATTGCAAACAATGCCACCAACACCGTGTATCGTTTCCATTCCGATCTGACGGGATTGCTGCACGTCGTCATGCCGGTTGCAGGTACGCACGGTTCGCTGACGCCCTCGACTCCGCAGACCGTCAACGACGGCGACACGATCGCGTTCGAAGTCGCCGCAGATTCCGGCTACGCGATCGAAAGCGTGAGCGGATGCGGCGGCACGCTGACCGGAACGACATTCACGACCGCGCCGGTCACGGCGGATTGCGAAGTCGATGCGACGTTCGCCGTCGATGCGGCCGATGTCGTTTTCCGCGACGGGTTCGATCCGGCTGGCCGTTGACGCTTGGCCCCTTCTCCCGCAAGGGGGAGAGGAGCCAGGGAATCCCACGCAATCACTGACGTAATCACTGCTGCGTCGGCG
>DASYJJ010000289.1:0-15935 GCA_035996605.1 Rhodanobacteraceae bacterium | reverse complement strand
GGGATCGATCTCGATCTGCCGCAAATGCGCGAACGGAGCGCGATCGACCCATTCGGGATTGATCAGCACGACACCGTCGCCGACTTCCGTGATCGCAGATTTCAGGTGCAGGCAATCGCGAATTGATACCGGCTGCACCGCGTAGCCCTGGCCGCCGAGAGCCGAAGCACTGACGAAGGCCCCAAGTTGTTGCATCGCGGCTGCATTCGTGCGCGCCGAGCGTCCAATGTAGATCGTGCGGCCGATGCGAAGGACATCTCCGCCGTCGAGAGTGCCGGGCGCGTCTATCGAACGCACCGCGCGATACGATTCGAGCGCATTCGCAACAGACTCGACTTCCGCGCGACGTGTCACCGCGCCGGGTCGTGTCCGGATCGCGATTTCGTCGAACACAAGCGCAACGTCTTCGACGAAAACGGCATCGGGCAACTCGTGCTCGGCCGCAAGCGCGATGACACGGCAACCGAGCGACTGCAAAGCCTGCCGGTAGGCGAGATGCTGGCGCTCGGCCAGATTCACGTCGATGAGCGCGCGCTCGACATAAGAGAGCTCGCACGCGCCCAGCGAGCGGCTCACATCTCGTGTGATGGCGGTCTGCATCGCATCTCCGAAACGGTTTCGCGCGCGGAAACGCGAGTCTAACCGCCCCGGCTCGCGCGGCGCTTGACCCGTGCAGGACTTGCCGTCTCAAATTGCACGTCGGCGCATTCCTGATCGCGGCGCTGGAAAGACAAAACGGAGACATCCATGACGCCGAATCCCGCCTACATCAAAACGGTGCAGGACCTCGTGCACGCCGCACCCTATCCGAAGCTGATCGGCATGAGCATCGGCACGCTCGACTTCGACCGCTGCACGATCGAGCTCACCTTGCGCGAGGACCACATGCAACCGTTCGGTATCGTCCACGGCGGCGTGCTGGCAACGCTGATCGACACCGCAACCTTCTGGGCCGCCTTCATGCGACTGCCGGAGGACGCGGGGCTGGTCAACGTCGATCTCAAGCTCAACTATCTCAAGGTCGTCGTGCGTGGACACCTGCGTGCGGAAGGCGAATGCCTGCGCGCGGGACGACAAATCAGCTACACGGTCGCCAGCGTGTTCAACGACGAGGGTGAACTCGTCGCGCACGGCACGTCGACGATGATGGCGCTGCCCGGAAAAGGACTGCGGATCGGACTTCCGAAGTTTCTCGATTGAAGTGCTTCGAGCACGTTGAATTGCGCGGAACGTGCGAACGCAGCGCAGCAACGCGTTTCACGCTTCCACGCGCCGCCTCACCTCGCCCAGATCCACTACGCGCCGGACTTCGACGCAACCGGTTCGCGCCCACGGAAATTCGGCGGCGATGCGCACCGCCTCCTCGAAACTGTCGGCTTCGATCAGGTTGAAACCGCCGAGCATCTCCTTGGTTTCGGCGAACGGTCCATCCACGACGCTGACACGACCGCTGCGCACGCGCACGGATTTCGCCGTCGCGGCCGGCTCGAGCTGTTGCGACTCGATCAGGCAGCCCTCATCGCGCAGCTCGTCGGCGTGGCGCAGACATCCGCGCATCATCGAATCCGCTTCGCCTGTCGGAAGCGCCTCGAGCAATGCGTCGTCGTTGTAGATCAGCAGCAGGAATTTCATAACTTGCACACCGTCCTCGGCGCCCGAGTAGACGCCACGATAGTTGACGCGATCGAAGGCTACATGTTGCGCCGATATTCGCCGCCAACCTCGTACAGCGCGTGGCTGATCTGGCCGAGGCTGTGCGACTTGACGGCATCCATCAGCGACGCAAACACGTTGCGTCGCTCACGAGCGGCGGCCTGCAATGGCGTCAGCCCTGCTCTGGCGTATTCATTGCGCGCCTTCTGATATGCGCGCACGTTGGAGATCTGCTGGCCCTTCTCGTCCGGAGTCGAGCGGATCAGTTCTATCTTCGTAGTGATGTCGCCTGCGTGTTCCTTCGGCAAATACGTATTGACGCCGATCAGCGGCAGGCTGCCGTCGTGCTTCTTGTGCTCGTAGTAGAGCGATTCTTCCTGGATCTTGCCGCGCTGGTACATCGTGTCCATCGCGCCGAGCACGCCGCCGCGCTCGCTGATCGATTCGAATTCCTTGTAGACGGCTTCCTCGACGATGTCGGTAAGCTTGTCGATGATGAAACTGCCCTGCCACGGATTCTCGCAAAAATTCAGACCCAGCTCGCGATTGATGATGAGCTGGATCGCCACGGCACGGCGCACGCTCTCCTCGGTCGGCGTGGTGATCGCCTCGTCGTACGCGTTGGTATGCAACGAATTGCAGTTGTCGAACAACGCGTACAGCGCCTGCAGTGTGGTGCGGATGTCGTTGAACTGAATTTCCTGCGCATGAAGCGAGCGGCCCGACGTCTGCACGTGATACTTCATCATCTGGCTGCGCGGGCTCGCGCCGTAACGCTCACGCATCGCGCGCGCCCAGATGCGCCGCGCGACGCGGCCGATCACGCTGTATTCGGGATCCATACCGTTCGAGAAGAAGAACGACAGGTTCGGCGCGAAATCGTCGATCTTCATTCCGCGCGCGAGGTAGTACTCGACGATGGTGAAACCATTCGATAGCGTGAACGCGAGCTGCGAAATCGGATTCGCGCCGGCCTCGGCGATGTGATATCCCGAGATCGAAACCGAATAGAAATTGCGAACCTTGTTGTCGACGAAGAACTGCTGGATGTCGCCCATCATGCGCAGCGCGAATTCAGTCGAGAAGATGCAGGTGTTCTGCGCCTGGTCTTCCTTGAGAATGTCCGCCTGCACGGTGCCACGCACGGCGGCGAGCGTTTCGGCGCGGATCTTCGCGTAGGTTTCGCCGTCGAGGACCTGATCGCCGGTGACGCCAAGAAGACCGAGACCAAGGCCATCATTGCCGTTCGGCAGCATGCCGGCGTAGTGCGGGCGTTCGCGGCCGTCGAACAATTTTTCCAGTTTCGCGTGCGCTTCATCCCAACGCGCCTGATCCGCGCGCAGATATTTTTCGATGGCCTGATCCACCGCCGTGTTCATGAACATCGAGAGGATGATCGGCGCGGGCCCGTTGATCGTCATCGATACGGAGGTCGTCGGCGCGCAAAGATCGAAGCCCGAATAGAGCTTCTTCATGTCGTCCAACGTCGCGATGCTGACACCGGAATTGCCGATTTTCCCGTAGATGTCCGGGCGCTCCGCCGGATCTTCGCCGTACAACGTGACCGAATCGAACGCGGTCGAAAGGCGCGCGGCCTTCTGGCCGAGCGACAGATAGTGAAAGCGGCGGTTCGTGCGTTCCGGTGTGCCTTCGCCCGCGAACATGCGCGTCGGATCCTCGCCGGTGCGCCGGTACGGATACACGCCGCCCGTGTACGGATACCCGCCCGGCAGGTTTTCCTTGCACAGGAAAATCAGCAGCTCACCCCAACTCTTGTATGTGGGCGCCGCGATCTTCGGCACCTTCTGATGCGAAAGCGACTCGACGTAGTTGTTTCCTTCGACCGCTTTGCCGCGCACTTCGTAAACGTAGTGCTCGTCCGTGATCGACTTCAAACGCTGAGGCCACTCGCGCAGCAGCGCGATCGATTCGGTCGTCAGCGACTTCAGAGCATCCTGATAGCGCTGGCGCAGAACCAGCAGGCTGCGATCGGTTGGCGACGCAGCCGGCACGACGTCTAACGCGTCGTAGAGATCGAGCGCCTTGGGTAATTTCGGATCTTCTACCTCGTGCAACGCCTGCCACATCGCCTGCACGCGATCGGCCGCTTCGGCTTCCTGTTCGATGTCGGCGTTGATGCCGCGCCCTTGCTCGGCAATTTCGGCGAGATAGCGCACGCGCGCACCGGGAATCAGTACCGTCGCGCGCGGTTCCTTCAGCGAGGTATCGACTTCCGGCGTCCACTTCTCCGCCGGCACGTGCAGCTTGTCGCGCAGCAATCGGCACAGGTTCGCGAACATCCATGTGACGCCGGGATCGTTGAACTGGCTCGCGATCGTCGGATAAACCGGAACGTCTTCGTCCTTCAGCTTGAATGCGGTGCGGTTGCGCTTCCATTGCTTGCGCACGTCGCGGAGCGCGTCTTCGGCGCCGCGCTTGTCGAACTTGTTGAGCACCACGAGCTCGGCAAAGTCGAGCATGTCGATCTTCTCGAGCTGGCTCGCCGCGCCGTAGTCGCTGGTCATGACGTACATCGGAAAATCGACGAGATCGACGATCTCGGAATCGGACTGGCCGATACCCGCGGTCTCGACGATGACAAGATCGTAACCAAGACCCTTCAGGCAGCCGATGCAATCCTTCAGCACGATGTTCGTCGCCGCGTGTTGGCGTCGTGTCGCCATCGAGCGCATGAACACGCGCTTGGAACGCAACGAGTTCATGCGGATGCGATCGCCGAGCAGCGCGCCGCCGGAACGGCGCCGTGTCGGGTCCACGGCAAGCACCGCGATGCGCATCTTCGGGAACGCGTGCAGAAATCGCAGCAGCAATTCGTCGACGACGCTCGACTTGCCCGCGCCGCCGGTGCCGGTGATGCCGACGACCGGCGTCTTGCCGCCGGCGAGCTGCCATTCCTTGCGCAAGCGCGCGACGTCCGTTTCGTCGAGCGAGCCGTCTTCGATCACCGACAACATCTCGCCGATCGAAATCTCGTCGTCGAGCGATACCTTGGCAGGACGTTCGGTCGCGAGGCGATGTTCCTGCGCGCGACGCACCACGTCTTCGATCATCGCGACGAGGCCGAGGTGCATGCCGTCGTTCGGATGATAGATGCGCTCGACGCCGTAGGCTTGCAGCTCGGCAATTTCTTCGGGCGTGATCGTGCCGCCGCCGCCGCCGAACACGCGCACATGCTGCGCGCCGCGCTGCTTGAGCATGTCGACCATGTACTTGAAATATTCGACGTGCCCGCCTTGATACGACGAGACCGCGATCGCGTCGGCATCTTCCTGCAGTGCCGCACGAACGACATCCTCGACGGCGCGGTTGTGGCCGAGATGAATCACCTCGGCGCCTTGCGCCTGGATCAGGCGCCGCATGATGTTGATCGCGGCGTCGTGGCCGTCGAACAGGCTGGCGGCGGTAACGAAACGCAACGGCGCACGCTCGGCCGAGGGTTCGCTGGCGACATGCTTGGCAGGCGTGCTCATACGGGATCGCGTTCGTGGGGCTGTGTGCGAATTGTACTGCTGTCGGTGTTGTGTTCGCCTTTAGCGGGGCCGATAGCGGCCTTCTCGCGGTCTGTTCGCTTCTCCTGCGTGCGGAGAAGGTCGCGCGAAGCGTCGGATGAGGGAATCTTGCGTCGAGCCTTCCCTCACCCGCGCCTGCGGCGCGACCTTCCCGCAGGCGGGAGGGCGCATTAGTGCGTCAACCGCCGTGCCAGCACGTCCGCCCCCGTCAACGATGGTCCGCACCCGGCAAAGGCGGCGCGCGGAGAGGAACCGGCGTCGATTGGACGATCGAGCTCGTCGTGTTGCCGAATTTCAGGAGCTCGTCGAGCACCGCTTCGAGCAACTCCACGCGGCCGACCAGTACTTTCATGATGAAGCAGTCCTCGCCGGTCACGCGGTGACATTCGATGATCTCGGGCGTCTTTCTCGCAAGCTCGCTGATGTTCTGCAATTGCCCCGGCATCGGGCGCACTCGCACGAACGCGGTGATGCCAAGACCGAGCGCAACCTGATCGACATCGAGCCGCGCGCCACGGATGACGCCCGCATCCTGCATGCGCTGAACGCGCTCGGTAACGGCCGGTGCGGACATGCCGATACGGCGCGCAAGCTCGCTCATCGCGAGCCGCGGATCGTCGAGCAGCAGCCGCAGGATGTCGATATTGGTCACGTCCAATATCGCATTTACGTTATCGAAGGAATTTCTAGGTATTTTCCTTGCCATTAAAGACGATCCACCAGTTTGACCTTGGTCAGCATATTCACCCATCGACTAATGCCTTTGATAATAACCTACCGACGTCAAAACGGGTCGAACTTCATGAAATTCGGAGGAATTCCCCTCACCAGCCGAGCCGCCATTCGGACCGAAAGCATCCCCCCGCATGCATTCTTCCTTGTCAGCGCGGTCTTTCACTATCTCGGCCCCGCGTTCGCCGTGCTGCTGTTCCAGTATGTCGGCGCGCTTGGCGTGGCATGGCTGCGCATCAGCACGGCGGCGCTCGCTTTTGCAATCTGGCGACGGCCGTGGCGCATCCTTTCGAAAGCTACTGTTCCGCAGCTGCGTCTGCTGATCGCGATGGGCGCGATCCTCGCGGCGATGAATTCCGTGTTCTACCTTGCGATCGACCGGCTGCCGCTCGGAACCGTTGGCGCGATCGAGTTCCTGGCGCCGATCGCGCTCGCCGTCGCGGGTCTTCGCGATGCGCGCAACGTTGCCGCACTCGCGATCGCAATCGCCGGCGTCGCGCTCCTGACCGATGTGCGCTTCGTCGGCGATCCGCTCGCGTACGTGTTCGCCTTTGCGAATTGCGCGCTGTTCGCCGGTTACATCGTGGCCGGGCACGCGCTCGCGCGCGATGGCGGCGCGTCGGGAATCGATCGTCTTGGCGCCGCCATGCTCATTGCTGCGATTGCAGCCGCTCCGGTCGGCTTTCACGACGCGTTGACTGCGTTCCGTGACACTCGCCTGCTGCTGGCTGCGATCGGCGTCGGCATCTGCTCTTCGGTGATTCCGTATGTGTGCGATCAGCTCGCGATGGCGCGCCTGCCGCGTTCGACGTTTGCGTTGCTGCTGGCACTGTTGCCCGCGATGGCGAGCATCATCGGCGCGCTCGTGCTGCACCAGATACCAGGACCGATCGAAATCGCCGGCATCGCGTTGGTGATCGGCGGCGTGCTTTTGCATCGGACCTCCCGCGCCGGCTGACGCGAATATCCAGGCCAGCTCATCCCATACGGAGAACGAGATGACAAACGATCCCATCGAAGGCGGATGCCTTTGCGGCGCGGTTCGCTATCGCGTGCAAGGCGACCCGCTCGGGCGCACGCTCTGCCATTGCATTTCATGCCGACGCGCGGCGGGAGCCCCGACGGTCGCGTGGGCGATTTTCCCCGCAGAAGGTTTTGCTTTCATCGCGGGAAAACCAAAATCCTTCCGCTCTTCGCCGCATATCGAGCGCACGTTCTGCGGCGATTGCGGAACACCGCTGGTCTATCGAAGCGATCGACGTCCCGATGTTGTCGACATCACGACGGCGACGCTCGACGCGGCAGATTCATTTCCGCCGGAACGCGAAATCTGGACCGGCGAAAAACTCGTCTGGGAAGTCGTCAACGATGCGCTTCCTCAATATCCGCGCAGCAGCAAGGGTTGAACCCATCGTGGCGTAAAGTCACGCGAAACCAAACGGCAGGTCGGGCGTCGACACAACGCGTTCGCCAACGATCTCGCCGCGGAGGAAATCGAGTACGGCGCCGATCACACGCGTATCTCCAAGAATCCGGTGGTGGCCAAGACCGTTCGTGCTCAGCATGCGCGACGCCGGCCAATAACGTGCATAGCGCTCGCCTTCGGACCACGGTACTTCGCCGTCGGCGAGATCGTGGACGATCAGCGCGGGCTTGCCGATCGCGCCGACGCTGCGATGCGCCTCGAGGTCGACCAGGCGCACCGATGCGCGCGCCTCGAGCACGCGATGCAGGCGCGAGCGAAGGTGCTCGGCGAGTCCGACGAGATCCGCAAAACGATCGGCCGCCGCCGCAAGATCGGCAGGCGGCGCAATAAGCACCGCGCGATCCGCAGCGAGTCCATCGCGCAGTGCAATCGCCGCCGCTGCGCCTCCCATCGAGTGTCCGATCACCGCTGCCGCTCGACCGAAATGGCCACCGACCGCACCGATGCAGCGCGCGAATTCCGGCAACGTCGCTGTCGCGCCCGAGCTCCGGCCGTGACCGGGCTGGTCGAACGCGACCACCGCGAACCCGGCAGCGCGCAGCGCATTCACGAGCGGAAGAAACCGCAACCCGAAACCGGACCATCCGTGAGCGAGCAGCACGTACGGCTGCGAAGAAGGATCGCCCCAGCGGTAGACCTGCACATCGTGGGCGCCGACGCGGACACGGGACGACAGCGCACCGCCATCGTCCGCGCTCACGGCGCGTTGTCGCGCCTCGTTCGACGGCGTGCAGAAAATATCGACCGCGCGTTCGACGGTAACGCGCGGCGCGATCCAGCTGCCCAGCGAAAATGCCGTGCGAATGAGTTTCGGCGCGATATCGTTACGAACGATCGTGCTTTTTTGAGGGGCGGAAATGACGGGCATGACGCGGTCTCCTCCGATCAACTGCGATAGGACGCAACGAGCCGATCGAGCGCGCGCTCGCTGCGTTCGATGGCCTCGTCGAAGCCGAACAACCGGCTGTCGTGATGCATGGCGAGCTCGACGCCGAAGATCTCGAATGCGAGCTGGTCGGAATCGGTGTCCGTTCGGAGTTCGCCGGTTTCGATCGCCATGTCGATGGCGCGCGCGAGCTCCTTGCGCAATCGGGTCTGGTAGAAAATCACGCGATCGCGGATCGCACCGGGACGATCGTCGTATTCGATCGCCGCGCTGATCATCGGGCAACCGCCCTGCTCGTTTCGCAGCCATTTCATCCAGCGCCGGCCGATTGCCTCCAGGCGCGGAAGGCCGCGTCGTTCACGCAGCGCCGGCAGGAACACGTGTTCGGTGAATCGCTGGGCGGCGGCGTCGAGCACCGAGAGCTGGAGATCCTCGCGCGAACCGAAGTGCGCGAACACTCCGCTCTTGGACATCCCGACGGAATCGGCGATGGAGCCTATCGAAAGGCCTTCGAAGCCTTCCTTGCGGACGATCTGATAGGCGCGATCGATGATCGAATCGCGGGTCGCGGCGCCTTTGGTTGTTGCGGGCGAGGCTTGCATGCCCCTTAAATAGCACGATCGTTCTTTTATTTCAAGAACAATCGCTCCAGATCGCGCGTCCGAGCCGGCAATCCCCCCAGCCGGCGTTAGGAGCCAAGCCAACCAGGCGGAACCCACTTCGAAAACGGAAACTCAAGCGCTACTTCGGCGCAACGACCCGAATGCTCTCGTCGTAGCGGATGTCCTGCGTCGTGTGCGATTTGCGACCCATCGCCTCGCCATCGCTGTCCGCGTGCACGATCTGTCCTGCTGCATTGATGTAGATCTTGTTGGTCGAGGTCACGTGGATTCCCATGATCGTCGTGTCGACGTCATACGTCAGCGCGTGAACGGAAGTGCCGTTCCAGGTTGTCATGCCACCGTCGGAGGCACTCTTGGTGGCCGCGCGAATATCGTCGACCGACTTCGGGATGAATTGCTTGACCATGCCGCTCATGTCGATCGGTGGTTTCGTCCACTCGTTTGCGGTGCGCATCCAGGTGCCTTCCGGGAGCACGATCATTTCCATCTTGTCGTTCTTGAAATGGATGCGCTCGACGGTATCGTAATCGCCGTGCGATCGGATCGTGTCGCTGCCGGAAACGGTGGTGATGTCCACGGCGAAACGCGAGTCCATCATTTTCTGGTAGACGCGAAACACCTCCTCTCGCGCATCCGCCGCGCTTGCCGCTTCGAAAATGAAACCGTGGAAAACCAAAACAAGGCCGCACAGCCACGCCGCCGGCGCAAGCAGGCGAAGAAACGTCCGCATGTTGCATTCCTCCAGACTGGACTCCCCGACGCATCTTGCTGCAAACAGCGTATGCGCCGAAAGCCCGGCGGCAAGACGAGGCGACAATCGACGCGCCCGAGCCGCCAGCGGCTCACACTGTTGCCCCCGCGTCCGGCCCGCTACACTACGCGCCGCGAAGCGGTCGACCGACGCTTTTCGTCTTCCTAATTTCCAACGCCTACAATCAGTTATTTAACCAGCCTAAAGTGATTTCACGGGCGTGCGCTGTGTCCCAACGCGCATTCGACGCCGACGCGGCGGCTGCTGCTGGAGTCCAAACCGATGCTATTCGAAACCATTGCCGCAACGGGCCATGAGCAGATCGTCTATTGCCACAGCAAGGACGCCGGGCTCAAAGCCATCATTGCGATCCACAACAGCGTGCTCGGGCCCGCGCTCGGCGGCCTGCGCATGTGGCCGTACAAGACCGAGGCGGAAGCGCTCAACGACGTGTTGCGCCTGTCGCGTGGCATGACGTTCAAGAACGCGGTCGCCGGCCTCAACCTCGGCGGCGGCAAGGCCGTGATCATCGGCGATCCGTCGAAGGACAAATCCGAAGCGCTGTTCCGCGCGTTCGGCCGTTTCGTCAATTCGCTCAACGGACGCTACATCACCGCCGAAGACGTCGGCATCGATGTCAACGACATGGAATGGGTGTTCCGCGAAACCGAATTCGTGACCGGCGTGCATCAGGTGCACGGCGGTTCGGGCGATCCCTCGCCGTTCACGGCGTTCGGCACCCTGCAGGGCCTGATGGCCGCTTTGAATCACCGCTTTGGCAACGAAGACGTCGGCAAATACAGCTATTCGGTGCAGGGCGCGGGCCACGTCGGGCTCGAATTCATCAAGCTCCTGCGCGAGCAGAATGCCAAAGTGTTCGTCACCGACATCAACAAGACGCTCGTGCAGCGTGCGGTCGAAGAGTACGGTTGCACCGCGGTCGGCCTGGACGAAATCTACGACGTCGACGCCGACGTCTACAGCCCGTGCGCGCTCGGTGGAACCGTCAACGAGCAGACGCTGCCGCGGCTCAAGTGCAAGATCATCTGCGGCGCGGCCAACAACCAGCTCGCCAACGACGCGATCGGTGCCGAAGTCGAAAAACGCGGCATTCTTTACGCGCCGGACTACGCGGTCAACGCGGGCGGCGTAATGAACGTTTCGCTCGAGATCGATGGCTACAACCGCGAGCGTGCGATGCGCATGATGCGCACGATCTATTACAACGTCGGGCGCATTTTCGAGATCGCCAAGCGCGACGGCATCCCAACCTACAAGGCGGCCGATCGCATGGCGGAGGAACGCATCGCGACGATCGGCAAGATCAAGCTGCCGCACATGGGCAATCACGCGCCACGCTTCCAGGGCCGCATGCGCGGTCAGTAGCCAAAAAGGCGGGATTTTGGATTCGGGATGGCCCGAACCACAATACCGACCCGAATCCCTTAATTCCGAATCCCGGCTCTTGACCATGCGTCCATTCCCACTCGGTGAAGAACTCGACCTCTTGCGCGAGAGCGTGCGCGCGTTCGTCGACAAGGAAATCGCGCCGCGCGCGGATCTGATCGACCGCGAGAATCTCTTTCCCGCCGATCTTTGGAAAAAATTCGGCGATATGGGCCTTCTCGGCGTGACCGTGTCGAGCGACTACGGCGGCTCGGAGCTCGGCTATCTCGCGCACGTCGTCGCGATGGAAGAAATCTCGCGCGGCTCTGGCTCGGTCGGACTCTCGTACGGCGCGCATTCGAATCTTTGCGTGCAGAACATCGCGAACAACGCGACCGAAGCGCAGAAAAAGAAATACCTGCCGAAACTTTGCAGCGGCGAATGGATCGGCGCGCTCGCGATGAGCGAACCCGGCGCCGGCTCCGACGTGGTCGGATCGATGACGTGCCGCGCCGAACAGAAAGGCGATCACTGGATCGCAAACGGCTCGAAGATGTGGATCACGAACGGTCCCGATGCGCACGTGCTGCTCGTGTACATGCGCACGGCACACCGCCCGGCAGGTTCGCGTTGCATGACCGCGTTCATTGTCGAAAAAGGCATGAAGGGTTTTTCGACGGCGCAGAAGCTCGACAAGCTTGGCATGCGCGGCTCGAACACCTGCGAGCTTGTGTTCGACAACTGCTCGATCCCCGATGCGAACCGCGTGGGCGAAGTCAACGAAGGCGTGCGCGTGCTGATGAGGGGACTCGACACGGAACGCCTCGTACTTTCAGGCGGCCCGCTCGGCCTGATGCAGGCGGCGATGGACGCCACCCTGCCCTATATTCGCGAGCGCAAGCAGTTCAACGCGCCGATCGGCACGTTCGGCATCATGCAGGCCAAGATCGCCGATATGTACACCGCACTGCAATCGTCGCGCGCGTACGCCTACATGGTCGCGCAAGATTACGATCGCGGCGTGAAATCGCGCATCGATCCGGCATCGTGCCTGTTGCACGCATCGCAGAGCGCCGTGCAGGTCGCGCTCGACGCGATCCAGGCGCTCGGCGGCAACGGTTACATCAATGAGTATCCGACCGGCCGCATCCTGCGTGACGCCAAACTCTACGAGATCGGTGCCGGAACCAACGAGATCCGGCGCATGCTGATCGGGCGCGAACTGTTTCACGGGAAGAGCTGAGTCGCCGTTGGCGTTCGCGGTTGACCGCCGCGCTTCGCTCGCCCGTTGGGAATCGCTTCGGAAAGGCGTTCCACACGACCGACCGTTGCGTCACTTCGATGACGACCGCTTGTGAGACACCACATCCGGCCCTACTTTCAGGTGTCAAAGCTTTGGCCCTTACGTTTGCCGCTGTGTCCTGTGGCGGCGCATAATTCATTGATCCCAGTCCGCAATCCAGTGCGGCAGACCTTCAGAGGTTTCCATGTCAGACATCGTCATCGTCGGCGCCAAGCGCACCGCGATCGGTTCGTTTCTCGGACAGTTCACCGGGGTTCCTTCGCCGACATTGGGCGCAGCGGCCATCAAGGCCGCGCTTGAGCAAGCCAAGGTCGCACCTGCGGACGTTTCCGAAGTGATCATGGGCTGCGTCCTGCCGGCGAATCTCGGTCAGGCACCGGCGCGCCAGGCGTCGCTCGCCGCGGGAATTCCGCCATCGACCGGATGCACGACGATCAACAAGGTCTGCGGCTCGGGCATGAAAGCGGTGATGCTCGGCCACGACCTGATCAAGGCCGGCTCTGCATCGGTCGTCGTCGCCGGCGGCATGGAATCGATGACCAACGCGCCGCACATGATTCCGAATTCGCGCACCGGCAATCGCTACGGCAATTTCGAAGCGGTCGACCACATGGCGTGGGACGGTTTGACCAACCCGTACGACGGCAAGGCGATGGGCGTGTTCGGCGAAGCGTGCGCGGACAAGTACAAGTTCACGCGTGCCGATCAGGATGCGTTCGCGACGGAATCCGTCAAGCGCGCGCAGGCCGCGATTGCATCGGGCGCGTTCGTCGACGAAATCGTTCCGGTGAAAGTGCAGACGCGCAAGGGCGAAGTCGAATACGCAACCGACGAGCAGCCGGGCAAGGCCGACATCGCGAAGATCCCGACACTGAAGCCCGCGTTCCGCAAGGAAAACGGCACGATCACAGCGGCGAGCTCGTCGAGCATTTCCGACGGCGCGGCCGCGACCGTGCTGATGAGCGCCGACGAGGCGTCCAAGCGCGGAATCAAGCCGCTCGCACGCATCGTCGGACACGCGACGCATTCGCAGGAACCCGAATGGTTCACCACCGCTCCGGTCGGCGCAATGGACAAGCTCCTCAAGAAAATCGGCTGGAAGGTCGATGACGTCGATCTGTTCGAGGTCAACGAAGCTTTCGCCGTCGTCGCGATGGCGCCGATGAAAGAGCTCGGCGTTCCGCATGCGAAGCTCAACATCAACGGCGGCGCCACGGCGCTCGGCCATCCGATCGGCGCGTCGGGTGCGCGCCTTATCGTCACGCTTATCAACGCGCTGCGTAAAACCGGCGGCAAGCGCGGAATCGCGTCGCTTTGCATTGGTGGCGGAGAAGCCACCGCCGTTGCGATCGAGCTCGCTTAGATCGCGGCGTTGACAAAACGGCGCGAGCACCACTCGCCGCCGCAACCAAGAGAGGGGAGATTTTCCGATGAGCATCAAACGTATTGCATTGATCACGGCTCTGCTCGTGGCGTTGGCCGCGTGCAGCGACAACGCCCAGCAACAAGCACAGGAACAAGCGAACAAGGCCGCCGAAGCGACCAAGAAGGCCGCCGATGCCGCAGCCGATGCCGCAAAGAAGGCAGCCGATGCGACCGCCGCGGCCGCGCAGCAGGCCTCGGACACGGTGAAGGACGCGGCCAACGCGACCAGCGCCGCCACCACGAATGCCGCGAACGCAACGTCGGAGGCGATGGACAAGGCGAAGGCCGCCACCGGCAACGCGATGGAAGCAACCAAGGATGCCGCCAGCAAAGCCGGCGACGCCGCCAAGGACGCGGCGAAAGACACCAAAGATGCCGCAAGCGAGCCCAAGAAAGACGGCAACGGCTGATTCTTTTTCCCGACAGTCAGTCTTCACCGCGCCGGCCGCTCAACAGCGGCCGGTTGCGTTTTCGGGCAACGCAACTGGCGCGGCCTTGATGCGCTGTGCTTTCATGGCGCACTTCTCCAACGCGTGACGACCGATGCCCGCCATCCGCTCGCAAATCGATCAGCGCTCGCCTGACTTCCATGCCAATGTCGCGCAACTGCGCGGACTCGTGGACGCGCTCAAAGCGGAATTCGCGAAGGTCGCCGAGGGCGGCGGCGAGAAAGCACGTACGAAACACACCGAACGCGGCAAACTTCTTCCGCGCGAGCGCATTCGCGCGCTGCTCGATGCGGGCTCGCCGTTTCTCGAATTCTCGGCGCTCGCCGCGCACGGCATGTACGAAGGCCAAGCGCCCTGCGCGGGAATCATCACCGGCATCGGTCGCGTCAACGGCATCGAAACGCTGGTGATCGCCAACGACGCGACCGTCAAGGGCGGCACGTATTTCCCGATCACGGTGAAGAAGCATCTGCGCGCACAGGAAATTGCGCTCGAGAACCGCCTTCCGTGCGTCTACCTCGTCGATTCCGGCGGTGCATTTCTGCCGTTGCAGGACGAAGTGTTCCCGGATCGCGACCACTTCGGACGCATTTTCTACAACCAGGCACGCATGAGCGCGCTCGGAATTCCCCAGATTGCCGTCGTCATGGGCTCGTGCACGGCCGGCGGCGCGTACGTGCCGGCGATGAGCGATGAGACGATCATCGTCAAGGAGCAAGGCACGATTTTTCTGGGTGGACCGCCGCTGGTGAAGGCTGCCACCGGCGAAATCGTCGACGCCGAAACGCTGGGCGGCGCCGACGTGCACACATCGATCTCGGGCGTGGCCGACCATCTCGCGGAAAACGACGCGCATGCGCTGGCGATCGCGCGCGACATCGTCGCGAACCTGAATCGCGGCAAGCATCTTGCGCTTGCGACGCGCGAGCCGCGCGAACCGCTCTACCCGGCCGAAGATATTTACGGCATCGTGCCGCGCGACACGCGCATTCCATTCGACATCCGCGAGGTCATCGCGCGGCTCGTCGACGGTTCGGAGTTTCACGAATTCAAGGCGCGCTACGGCAAGACACTCGTCACGGGTTTCGCGCACATCTTCGGCTATCCGGTCGGCATCGTCGCCAACAACGGGATTCTCTTTTCCGAATCCGCGCTCAAGGGCACGCACTTCATCGAGCTGTGCAATCAGCGCAACGTGCCGCTGGTGTTTCTGCAGAACATCACCGGCTTCATGGTCGGCAAGAAATACGAGCACGCGGGCATCGCGAAAGACGGCGCCAAGATGGTCACGGCCGTCGCCTGCTCGCACGTGCCGAAATTCACCGTGATCATCGGCGGCAGTTTCGGCGCCGGAAACTATGCGATGTGCGGACGCGGCTACCAGCCGCGCTTCCTCTGGATGTGGCCCAATGCGCGCATCAGCGTGATGGGCGGCGAGCAGGCCGCAAGTGTGCTCGCAACGGTCAAGCGCGACGGCATCGAAGGCGCGGGCAAAACCTGGTCGAAAGACGAAGAAGACGCTTTCAAGGCGCCGATTCGCGAGCAGTACGAACGTCAGGGTCATCCCTACTACGCAACGGCACGTCTTTGGGATGATGGCGTCATCGATCCTGCCGACACGCGCCGCGTGCTGGGTCTCGCAATTTCGGCATCCTTGAACGCGCCGATCGAGCCGCAGCGGTTCGGTGTATTCCGCATGTAGTGTTACGCA
>DASYJJ010000288.1:0-3792 GCA_035996605.1 Rhodanobacteraceae bacterium | reverse complement strand
GTCGCCATCATCAATTTCCGCATGACACACTCCTCTCGAATGGGTGACCCCATCCCCGGCCGTCTTCTCGGCAGCCGTACCGACGGAGCGCAGTTCGAGTGGTGCGAGACGGCGGCTCCCGTCGCAGGGCACCGTAGGAGCGTTCGACTTTACGGGCGATGACCCATTGTCAAATCATCGGCAACTAACTTTGAACGCGCGCTCGAGGCGCGCTAGCGCGACGCGGGCATGGCGAACTCTGCCGTTGCGGGGCAACGCGATTGCATGCGTTTGCCGCACGCGCGCGGAGACAGATTCTTGTCCAGGCATACGCGCAGCTCGACGAACTCGCCGCGGGTGCAATGAATGCTCATCGTCTCCTCATCGAGATTCGCGTTGGCGTCTTTGAACGCGCTGCGAAACTGATCCGAGGTGACGTTTACCGCGTCGTGGGGCGCATTGAATTGCGGCGGTACATGAACCGCCGCGAACGCGCGGTCGGCGAGTGCGAAGTACGCGGTGGGATCAAGACCCGTGCACGCTCCATGCGTCATCCATTCATGAGTGATCAGCGGCTTGCTCGGCATGAATGCCAGCGCATTGGCGACGGTCTTGCGATCCGGCTCATCCGTCGTCGGGCAATGTTCGGGGCCGCCGCCGTCTTCGTATTGCGGCCACAGCCCATGCAGCACGAATCCGTAGCCTTTGTGACTGCATTGTTCTTCTTCTTCGGGATGCAGCTCGCAGTACGTGGGCGACCAGGACAGTGCCATCACGTAGTAGTCGAATACGCCGCTGGTCCCAGTCGCGGCCGGCCCCTTGTGGCCGCTATGGTGCGAGTGGGAAGGCGATGAGTTCTTGGCGTGAGCGGCACCGGCGATCGCTACGGCAAGTCCGACCAGAATGGCAGTGAGCGTGCGCACGTGGATGTTCTTCTCCGAAGCGGCCGACGCCGCGACGTGCACGCTACCGTTACTCGCGCGCCAGCTCAACAATCCTGTCGGCGCAGCGCGCTCGGACGCATCGAGGACACGCAACGCGTTATCATTGGCAGCTCCATTCGAAAGACACCCATCGCATCATGCCAAGACGCATCGCTCTGCGCCGTTCGCCGATCCACGGCAACGGTGTGTTCGCCTTGATCGACATTCCCAAAGGCACCGAGATCATCGAATACCGCGGGCGCCGCATGACGCACGCGCAGATCGATCGTTTTTACGCAAACGTGACCGACAATGGCCACACGTTCCTTTTCACGCTGAACGATCGCTACGTGATCGACGCGAATTTCGAAGGCAACATCGCGCGCTGGATCAATCACAGCTGCAAGCCGAACTGCCAGGCCGTGATCGAGGAGAGCGAAGGCCGTGATCGACGCGAGGATCGCGTGCTGATCGAAACGCTTCGCCCGCTGCGCGCCGGCGAAGAGCTCACCTACGATTACGGCATCGATCCAGGCGAGCGCCTCACGCCACGCCTGAAGCAGCTATGGGCATGCCGTTGCGGCTCGCCGCGCTGCATCGGCACGATGCTAAGGCCCAAACGCCAGCGCGGCAGCTAGCTCGCCTGGGCCGGCCGCCCGATGCGCGCGGCCCGACGCCGGAGCGATCCGGGGCCCGAAACGCGCCGGAGGCAACCGCCGATCCGGTCGCGTTTCGCAGTCCTGCTCCGCGCGTTCTGGAAGAATTCCCGACGTACGTGCCCCGAATTCGCGCGACCTTCCCGTCGCCGCGCTAGGATCGGCGGCGTTGGGGGAGAATCGGCGAAGTGAGCCCGGACCAGCAAGGCGTCGACAAGCGGATTGCGATCGTCGGCGTGTCCGATGAGGAGACCGCGCATCTGCGCTTGCTGATGCGCAAGGCGGCCGCCGAGCTCAGCCATGGCTGGCGCTGGGGCAATGAATCGGTCGCGGATCTGCTCATCGTGGATCCGGCTTCGTTCGCAGGCCAAATGGCGCGCACCCGCGCGCAGGCGGCCGGCATGCGCTATGCGGTGTTCAGCGACGAAGCGGTCCCCGGCGGCGACCTCGCGCTGCGCCGGCCGCTCAAGCTGGCCAACGTGGTTGCCGTGCTGAATCAGGCCGCCGCGATGGCGTCGCGTCCCGAAGGCATGGCGCCGCACAAACAGGATTTCTATCTCGGCGAAGTCGGCGACGAGAGCGCGGTCGATGCGGATGTGCTCGAGATGTCCGCCTACGAGCCAACGAAAAAACTGACCGATGCAGCGCCGGGCCTAGAAGAACTCCTTCGCATCGATCCCGTCGACGTCAAGGAAGCGGCGCGCGTCAAGACGGCGCTCGACGAGAACACGATGGTGTTCGGCTCCGCCGGACCCACAGCGCGCAGCGAAGTCCGAGGTCGCGAAGCGCCGGATGTGTTCACCCGTTCCGCCGCTGACAAGCCGCAGGAAGCGGTACTGATGCGAGCCGGGGCGGCCGATACGTCGCGGCATGATTTGCGCGCGTATCTCGAGAGCGACCTCCTTGGCGGACCCGCGCGCATCGCACTCGCGGATGCGCCAGCGCTGACGCTCGATCCGAAAAACAAGATGTTCCATTCATCCGGCCGGCTTGCCACGCTCGAACCGTATTGCAAAACCGCGCTGCGGTCTTCGGACTGGCAGTCGCTGACGACATCGGAGCTCGCCGAATTGCGCGTCGCCGAGCCGCCGCAGTCCTATCAGCGCCTGATCTGGCTGTTCGTGCTCGTGCAATCGGAAGGCAAACTCGCCCGGCACCTCGATCCGGGCGGTACGTATCGGTTGACGCGCTGGATCGAGATCGAACGCGATTTCAGTTCGTATTTCCGCATCGCATCGACGATGCTGCAGGCCGCGCGGCTGCACGAGATTGCGGCCACCAGCGGTGCTGCGATGGCGGATGTGTTCGACGTCGTCAACGCATTCGACGCGATCGGGCTCATCGAATGGCAGCCGCGCGCACCGCGTGGCGGGGTGCCGATCGAGGAACCCAAGGCAGGCTTGCTGGGCCGACTGCGCAAGTCACTGAAGCGCACGTAGCCGGTGCGCGACTCGCGTTCGGCGTACGCGCGGCGGATCAGCGCTTGCGAGTCGTCTTCTTCGCAACGCTCTTGCGCGTCTTCTTCGCTGCAGCAGTTTTTCGGATTTTCTTCGCGGGCGATTTGCGCAGGCTGACCGATTTCGGTCTTGCATGACGCGGTTGATACACGCCGAGCTTGCCGCCTCCGGGCAGGCTCAATTCGGCGAGCAGACCCCAGCCGCGGTCGAGCACGGGACCGCAGTCGATGTTGCGCTTGCGCATATCCGCAACGAACGTCTTGATGTTGTCGCACATCAGATAAAGCTCGTGTACGTCGTTCTCGTCGGACGGGTGCACCGCGATTTCTGCCCGTGGCAGACCGAAGATCAGCCAGCCGCCGCCGACATCGACGTGCGGCAAGCCGAGCACATCGCGCAACAGCGCGCGGTCTGCATCGGGATTCCTGCTGTAAAGGATGGAATGCGCGCCGATGATCATTGCGGATTCTCCTCGTGCTTGAAAAGTGCGGATCTGCCGAATGCTTGCGAATCGGAACGCGCGATCAGAGCGCAAGCGGCCGCAACTGCTCGGCGAGCGTGCGCGTCTTCTCGTTGACGACATCGCCGGTATGCAGCGTTGATTTGCGTTCGATCAGCATCACGTGGCATTCCTCGTCCGCCACCGGATTGTGACGCGTTCCCTTGGGCACGACGAACATTTCGCCTTCGCCGAGCTCGACCGGACCTTGTTCCATCTCGATGCGCAGGCGTCCCTTCAGGACCAGAAACAACTCGTCCTCGTCGGCGTGCGTATGC
>DASYJJ010000287.1:0-12351 GCA_035996605.1 Rhodanobacteraceae bacterium | reverse complement strand
AAGGCCGGTCTCGTCGCCGCAAATCTCGCGCTTTCGGCGTTCCAGCGGCGGCTCGCCGAACAGTTCGGCATCGAGCCGGGCGCGGAGATGAAAGCCGCAATCGACGGCGCCGAAGCGCGCGCCCTGCCGGTCTGGCTGATTGATCGCGAAGTCGGTGTCACGTTGAAGCGCGCCTACCGCAGCGTTGGTTTTCTCGATCGCCTCAGTATCATCGGCGGCCTCGGCGGAAGCCTGCTCACGCGCGAAGACGTGAGCGAGGATGAGATCGAGAAACTCAAGCAGGGCGACCTGCTCGGCAGCATGTTCAGCGAATTCGCCAAGGAATCGCCGCCGCTTTACGAAGCACTCATCGCGGAGCGCGACCGTTACATGACGGCGAGTCTGCGCGAGGAAGCCGCGCGCCATCCGGTCAAGCGCGTACTGGTCGTGATCGGCGCCGGTCACCTCGCGGGCATCGGACGCGAGCTCGTCGCGCAGATCGAACCCGCGCAACCGCTGCGCGAGAAACTCTCCGTGCTGCCGCCGGCATCGCCGTGGCCCAAATGGATCGCGATCGGATTGCTGGTGATCGTCACGATCGCGATCGGCATCGCGTTCAGCCGCGGCGCCAGCCTCGGCGCCGATGCATTGCGCGACTGGGTCCTTTTCACCGGGGGCTGCGCTGCGCTCGGCGCACTCGCCGGCGGCGCTCACCCGCTCAGCGTGCTGGTCGCGTTCATCGTTGCGCCGCTGAAACCATTTCGCCCGGGCGTGCCTTCCGGCGCGGTCAGTGCAGCAACCGAACTCTGGCTGCACCGCCCGCGCGTCGCCGATTTCGATACGCTGCGCGATGACGTGATCCACTGGACAGGCTGGTGGAAAAACCGCGTTTCGCGCACGCTGCTGGTGTTCATGCTCACCAATGTCGGTACGATGGTCGGCGAATATCTCGCCGGCTTTCACATCGTCAAGAGCCTGTTCTGACGGATAGGCCGCATACTCGCGCGATGAAGCTCTCCGGATTTCTCAACAAACCACGCTGGCAGGCCAAGGAAGCGGCGGTGCGACGCGCCGGTGTCGCCGAGGACGACGATGCCGAGCTCGTCGCGAACCTCGCCGATATCGCGCGCGGTGATGCGGATCCGGGCGTACGCAGCGCTGCAATGAAACGTCTCGCCGATGCCGCGTTGACGCAGCGCATCGCCCACGAAGACACCGATTCCGCCGTTCGCACCGAAGCGCGCAAGCTCTGGCTCGACCTTCTCGCCGGGACGCATGCGCGATCACCCGCGCCGCGCGAATGCGAACGACTGCTGCGCGGACAGGACGATGCCGCGTTGATCGAGCACGTCGCGCGAAGCGCCGCGGATCCTGCGTTGCGCGCCGCCGCGCTCGCCCGCGTCACGCGAGTGGCACTGCTGGCCGAGCGAGTGACCGCTGATCCGGTTTCCGACCTGCGATTGGCCGCGCTCGAACGCATCGACGATGAAGCATTACTGGAACGCCTCGCCGAACGCACGCGCAAGACCGACAAACGCGTCAGTCGCCGTGCGCGCGAGCGTGTGGATGCATTGCGCATCGCGCGTGGCGATGGCACCGTCGCCGAAACGATCGCACGGACACTTTGCGAACGTCTGGAAAAGCTCGTGCGCGAACCCCAGTCCGCGGCAACGAAAGCGGAGATCGACACGCAATGGGCATTGATCGAGGCGCGCGCGAGCGAATCGCTGCGCGCTCGTTATCAATCGGCGCACGCTTTGCTTGTTGCGGCGCGTGAGGCTCGGCCACTGCCTTCGAACCGCGCAACTCTAACTGCCGAGAATGCTGCCGCAGCGTCTCGCGATGAAGTTGCCACCAGCGAATCCACGTCGGCTCCGATCGAATCCATTGACGAGACGCGCACGTCGGAACCGTCCCTTTCGCAAGAACCGTCAGACACCGCGGCGCCAATTGCGTCCGTCGAACTCCCGGTTGCGTCGGAGGCATCCTCTCCGGACGCACCGACGCAAAGGAGCGTCGATCCGTTGTTGGCGCAAGCGCGCTTCGCTGCATCGCTCAACGCGGTGAACGCCAAAAAGCAACAGGCGCAGGAACAACGCGACGCAGTTGCGACGCGCGCAGAGGCCGCAGTTGCCGCTTTCGAGAGTGCCGTCGAAGAAGGCATCGCTGCGCGAGCGCATGCGGCGCACGCGGAGCTCGCAACCTTGCGCAAGGAATCGGCCGGCGCGTTTACTCGCACTTTGCAGCGCCGCGTCACCGAGGCCGAGCGGCGCTACGCGGAGCTCAGCCAATGGCAACACTGGAGCGACAACCAGCGTCGGCGCCAGCTCTGCGACACGATCGAGCAGCTCACCGGAAGCGGCCTGCATCCCGATGCGATCGCGACTCGCGTTCGCGAAGCGCAGATCGAATGGACGCGACTGGACGCGGCCGAAGGCCATGCCGGCCAGGGCCAAGCTGCTCATGGCTGGGCGCGACGTTTCCACGCCGCGTGCCGCCATGCACTCGAACCTGCGAAATCCTATTTCAAGAAGCGCCAGGAATTGCGCAAGACTCATGCGCAAGCCATCACCACTTCGCTCGAACAGGCCAGCGCAATTCCCGCGGATTCGTCGGACTGGCCGCTCATCGCGCGCACACGTCACGCAGTCGTCGATGCGTTGCGCGCGCTCGATCGCATCGATCCACGCGAGCGCAAGGTGCTTGCGAAAAACCTGAAGGCGGCGTTGACTGCAATCGATGCGCGCCTTTCCGCACATCACTCGGAAATCGAGCGCACAAAGTCCGCGCTGATCGCCGAGGCACAGGCGCTTGCCGCCGACGAATCCAACCGGAATTCCGCTGCCGCCGGCCGAGCGCTGCAACAACGCTGGCGCGATGTCGGCAACGGTCGCCGCGATCGCGACCAGGCGCAATGGAAGGTGTTTCGCGCTGCGCTCGACGCGGTCTTCGGCAAACTGGATGCGGAGCGTTCCCAGCGCGTGGAGAAGGAAGCCGGTTCCCGCGTGCGCGCCGAAACTCTGTGCGCCGAGTTGGAAGAGGTTGGGAAATCGGATGCTCGCCCGCAACGATCTGCGGTTGCCCGCATCGAAACCGAATGGGACTCGCTGCGCATTCGCGACGAATCCCTGCAACGTCGCTTCCGCGCAGCGCAGGGTGCATTGCGCGACGCGGGCATGCGCCACGAGCGCGCTTCGCGCCGCGCGCCGTACGAAACATGGCTCGCTCGCTATGCGTTGTGCCGCGCCGCGGAGGAATCCGCAGGCGCTGACGAAGATCTGCGCGCGTCATGGGACGCCGCATTGCGCGGCGAAATCGCGGTTGCCGCCCTGGCGTCCCGCTTTGAGTCATCGATGCGGAATCGCGCCGATCAGACATCGACCCAATCGACAGAGGCCGAAGCCGATGTCGATGAGCAGCGCGAAGTCCTGATCCGCCTCGAGATATTCGCCGGTGTGGAGTCGCCGCGCGAAGACCACGATCGTCGTCGCGAATTGCAGGTCGAGCGGCTTTCCGCGCGCATGCGCGGGGCAAGCGCGGCGACTCCTCACGATGAGCTTGCCGAATTGCTCACGCGTTGGACCGAGCTCGCTCCCACGCCTGCTGATCTCGATGAGCGGCTGCGTCGCGACCTGGCTGCCGCGATCGAGACATTGCCGTGACGAATCCGTCCGCCGGTGACGCGGCGCCGCGTGGCGACCGCGCACTGGCGGATACTCTTGCGTCGATGCGGGCTGCGCACCTTCGCGATCCGGTGCCCGACTGGGCGACACGGGCGAAACGCCTGCGCATTCTCCAAGCGCTGATGCTCGACAATCGCGAGCCGATTGCAGCGGCGATCGACGCGGACTTCGGCCACCGCCCGCGCGAAGAAACCGACATCCTGGAATTCTTCCCGTCCCTTTCCGGCGTTCATCACGCGCTGCGGCACGGACAAAACTGGATGCGCACGCGGCGACGCTGGGCGAATTTCTGGTTTCTGCCAGCGCGAACCGAACTGAGGCCACAGCCGCTCGGCGTCGTCGGCATCATCGCGCCGTGGAATTATCCGTTGTATCTCGCCATTGGACCCTTGACCGACGCGCTCGCAGCAGGCAATCGCGTCATGGTCAAGATGTCCGAGTTCACGCCGCGCTTCTCAGCGTTGTTTGCGCAGATCGTTGCCCGCAGTTTTCGCGACGATGAGGTCAGTGTCGTTAACGGCGGCGCAGATGTCGGCCGAGCTTTCGCCTCGCTTCCGTTCGATCATCTTCTTTTCACCGGATCGACTGCGGTCGGACGCGAGGTGATGGCATCGGCCGCACCGAACCTGACGCCGGTTACTCTGGAACTCGGCGGGAAGTCGCCCGCGCTCATCGGACCTGGCGCGCGCTTCGGGCACGCGGTCGAGCGTATCGTGCTCGGCAAGCTGCTCAATGCCGGGCAGACCTGCATCGCTCCGGATTATGTGCTGTTGCCGCGTTCGCTCGTGCGTCCGTTCGTCGAAGCCGCGCGTGTCGCAGCGACGCGCTTCTATCCGGGGCTGCCGCTCAACGCGCAATATTCGAGCGTCATTTCCGATCGCCACTACACGCGTTTGCGCGCGTTGCGTGATGACGCCGTCGCGATGGACGCGAAGGCGCATGCGCTCGGCGTGGCAGTGGACGACGCGAATGCGCGCACGATCTCGCCGGTCCTGTTGACCGATGTCGACGATCGCATGCAAGTGATGCGGGAGGAACTTTTTGGTCCCCTCCTCCCATTGGTTCCCTACGACACGCTCGACGAGGCGATCGACTACGTCGCAGCCCGACCGCATCCTCTCGCGCTCTATGTGTTCGAGGACGATCGCGCAACGCTGGATCGGATTCTCGAGCGCACGCAGGCAGGCGGAGTCACGGTAAACGACACGATTCTGCACATCGCGCAACACAACCTGCCGTTCGGCGGAGTCGGCGCGTCCGGCATGGGTTCGTATCACGGCGAAGCGGGGTTTCGCACGTTTTCGCGAATCAAGCCGATCATGCGCCAGACACGCATCAACGCGGCTTCGTTGCTGAATCCGCCTTACGGCAAATCGTTCGCGCAGCTGCTGAAGCTTCTGCTGCGCCGTTGAATCGGCGAAAAGCGTCCGCCTTCAGTGCGGTGCCGGCACGCTTGCAGTCAATGCCGCCGCCATCGCTTCAGGACGGCGCACGATGCGGCCATCGCGCGCATCGCGGATGACGTGGCGCACCCAGAGCCGGGCGTCGTCGAGCAGCGAATAGATGCACGGTAGCGCGAGCAACGTCACGATCGTCGAGAAGGTCAGCCCGCCCGAAATGGCGCGCGCCATCGGCGAATACGGCGGGCCGTCGCTCCACGCCTCGGCACCGCCGATAGCGAGCGGCAGCATGCCGAGAATCGCGGTCGCCATGGTCATCAGTACCGGACGCAGGCGTTCTTTCGCGCCGAGCACGAGCGCTTCGATTCGCAGGTGTCCCTGATACCGCAGCTGATTGATGTGCACGATCATCACGATGCCGTTGTTCACGACGACACCCATCAGGATGAGTATCCCGATGAACGCCATGATCGAAAATGTCGTGCCGGTCAGCCAGAACAACCAGAACACGCCGAACACCGAGAAAACGAATGTCGTCAGTATCGCCGCAGGGAAGATCATCGACTCGAACATCGCGCACATCACGACGTAGACAAGCACCAGTGCGATCAGAGTGTTGAACAACATCTGAGCGCCGGCATCCTCGTCGCGGTTGAAGCCTTCGCCGAAATTCCAGCGATACCCCGCCGGCAATGCGAGCGAGTTCATCGCCTTGGTGATCTCGTCGCGCGCTTCTGGCATCGTCCTGCCTTCGGCGAGCGTCGCGGTGATCTTGAGCGCCGTCATGCGATCGACGCGCTGGATCGCTGACGGCGTATCGCGCGCGTCCGCGCGCATCAGCGACATCAGCGGAATCTGCGTGCCGTCAGGCGCGCGCAGTTTGAAATCGGAGAGGCCGGCAAGGCTCTGCGCATCCGAGCCCTGAAAGCGCAACCACACCGGAAGCTGGCGGTCGCCCGCGTGGAAATCCTTAAGCGGCATGCCGCGCAGCGCAATCTGGATGTAGTTCGCGACCGACTGCGCGTCGAAGCCGTAGCTCTTCGCACGGACGCGATCGACGCGTGTGGCGACTTCACGATCGCCGTTGCCTTTCTCCGTGCGAACGTCGCGCAGCGTCGGCAGATGCGCCAGCACGGTCACGACGGTGGGCGCAAGATCGCGCAGCTGATCCATCGAATCGCCGACCAGCGAAATATCCACGCCGCCGCCGGTGCTGCTGCGGAAATCGAAGCTGAGTTTGCCCACGGCAAGAACGGGCATGTCTTTGCGCATGTCCTCCTTGATTTCGTTCGCGCTGTGCTTGGCCTTGTCGGCGTCCGTCAGCAGGATCGACGTGTTCGCCTCGCCCTGTTCGGTGTAATACGTGTACATCGACTTGATGTCGAAGCGCTCGCGGTTTTTGTCCAGGTACGCTTCTACCTGCGCGATGGCTGGCCTTAGATCCTGCAAACGATAGTTCGCATTGAGCTCGTAATGCAGGTACATGCGGCGCGATTCGCCCGAATCGAACATGTCCTTCTTCGTAAGCACGATCGGCACCATGCTCGCGACGAGCAAAGCGAAAACGCCGCCCATGGTCCAGCGGCGATGCGCAAGCGTCCAGGTGACGATGCGGCCGTAGCGCTCGCGCAGTCGCGTGATCGCGTTTTCTCGGCCCAAAAATTTCGGCGGCGGCAACTTGGCCGAGAGCATCGGCACGAGGCTCACCGCGACGAGCCACGAGGCGAGATGCGCGATCGACATCGCAATCGCGACCTGCATCAGGAAGATCGAGATATCGTTCGCTTCGCCGAAGATGTTCGGCAGGAACACGATCACGCTGGTCAGTGTGCCCGCCGCAATCGCGATCCCGACGGCCTGCGTGCCCTGCACCGCGCTGTACCACGGCTTGTCCGGGTATTTCTCGCGATATTGATAAATGCTTTCGACGACGACGACCGCGTTGTCGACCAACATGCCGACCGCAAGCAAGAGGCCCATCATCGACAGCACGTTGAGCGAAATGCCGAGAAAGTACATGCAGCCGAGCGTGATGACGAGGCAGATCGGAATCGCCAGCGACACCATCAGAGTCGACGGCCAATCGCGCAGGAAGAAGAACAGAACGAATACCGACAGCAGCGTGCCTTCGAGCCCGGCCTTGCTGAGCTCGCGCAGCGAGGTCGTCACGCTTTCGGCCTGGTTGTCGAGGAGATAAACGCGAATGCCCTGCAATTCCGGCGATTTCTGTATTTTTGAGATTTGCTCCAGAACTCGCGTACCGACGTCGACGAGATTCGCTGTGCGTTCGCGGAAAATGTCGAAACCGATGGCCGGATGACCGTCGAGGCTGCGCGCGTAGTTGAGGCGCTCGGGTCGGAGCGAGACCGTTGCGATGTCGCCCAGACGCAGACCCTTAGCATCGAGCGGAATCGCGCGGATGTCGTCGAGGCTCGTCCACTGCCCTTGCGGCTGCACGCGGAAGCGCGAGCCGCCGGCACTGACCTGTCCTGCAGAAATCGAGAAGTTCGCCTGCTGCAGGCGCTGGTACAGATCATTGAGATTGATGTTGTGCGCGCTCAGGCGATCGGACGAAAGCTCGATCTGCACTTCGGGTTTGCCGACACCGGTGAGGTCGACGCGCGCGACGCCCGGAATGCGCTCCAGCGGACGCTTGATTTCGCGATCGAGCAGATCGTACGCGGTCGCAAGCGCCTCGCCCTTGTCGGTAGCGACGCGGAGCTTCAGGATCGGATCGTCCGAAGTCGAAAATTTCTGCACGGTGTAGCGTTGCAGATCGGAAGGAAGGTCCGCGCGGATCGCATCGATCTTCTCGCGCGCCTGCACGGCCTTGATGGCGACGCTCTCGCCCCACTTGAACTCCATGAAGATCTGCGCAGTCTCAGCGTCCGACATCGAGTTCATGCGCTTGATGCCGGGCAGCGTCGCCAGCGCTTCTTCGACGGGCCGCGTGATCGTGCGTTCGATCTCGGTCGGCGTCGAGCCCGGATACGGGATGTTCACGAACAGGAACGGCGCATCGAGACTCGGAAACTGCTCGAGCGGCAGCCGCGTCGCCGCGATCAACCCGATCACTACCATCGACACGAAAAACATTATCGCGGTGATGGGGCGCTTCAGGCTGAGCTCGGCGATGGTCATGCAGGCTCTCCTTCGGGTTCGATGGCGCCTTCGTCGCTCGCTTTGCGCAGGCTCTTTGCACGATGGCGCTCGCCGCGCGCGAAGTACCACGCATCACCGCGGCGATCGAGCAGGTCATAGACGACCGGAATCACGACGAGCGTCAGCAATGTCGAAACCGCAAGGCCGCCGATCACGGTCAATGCCATCGGTGCTCGAACTTCGGCGCCTTCGCCGACGCCGATCGCCAGCGGCGAAAAGCCGATCAAGGTACACAGCGTCGTCATCACGATCGGACGCAGCCGCGATTCGGCGCCTTGCGCGATCGCTTCACGTTTCGAAACGCCGGCTTCGCGCAACTGGTTGACGCGGTCGATAAGCACGATCGCGTTCTTGACCACGATGCCGACCAGCATGATCAGGCCGATGAACACCACCACCGAAATCGGGGAGTTCGTGAGTTTCAGCGCAAGCACGGCGCCCACCGCTGCGAGCGGAATCGAAAACATGATCACGAACGGATGCAGCAGCGACTCGAACTGCGATGCCATCACGAGATAGACAAGGAAAATCGCAAGCCCGAGCGCGAAGATCAGCGACTTGACCGACGAGTCGAGCTCTTCGCTCTGGCCGCCGACGTGAACCTTGACGCCCGCCGCGAGCGGATTCTTCGCGACGATGTCGTTGATTTCCGAGATGGCGCTGCCGAGATCACCGTAGCGGAGGTTCGCCGAAACGATCGCGACACGTTCCTGGCTGACACGATGAATTTCGCTCGGACCCTCCGAAGCGATGACGTCGGCCACGGCCGACAGGCGGACTGGTGTGTCGTTGCTGCTCCGCGCGGTGTCCGTCACGGTCGCCGTGCCGCTGCCGGAGGTCGAAGTTGCAGAGTTGCCCGAACTGCCCGAGCCCGAAGCGCCGGACGCACTCCCGTTCGAATTCGAATTTGCGCTGGAATTTGAACCCGAACCCGCCGCCGCGCTGGCATTCTGCGCGATGTAACCAACGACGAGATTTCGGATGTCGTCGACGCTGCCGCGGTCCGAAAGCCGCGAACGCACCAGCACGTCGATCTTGCGATCGCGGAAATCGTAGCGCGTGGCAACCTCGCCCTTGACCTTGCGCACGACGCGGTCGGCGATGTCGCGCGTCGTCAGACCGAGCGCAGCGGCGCGGTCCTGATCGAAGCGGATCTGGATTTCCGGATAGCCGCCTTCGACCGTGGACTTGATGTCGGCAAAACGAGGTGATGCTTTCATCAGCTCATCGAGCCGGTGTCCCGCCTTGGCGAGCGCATCGAGATCGTAGCCGCGGATTTCGACTTCGAGCGGCGCGGAAAAACTGAACAGCTGCGGCCGCGCGAATTTCACTTCGGCGTCGGAGCGATTGGCCATCCCGGAGCGCAGCCGATCGACTTCGTCGGCTTCGATCTTCTTGCTGCCGCCGTTCGTGAGCGCGATCGAAAGGCGCGCGATGTTCTCGCCGGATTCGGTCGGATTCGCGTCGAGCCGCGTGCCGGCACCGGAAACACCGTAGATCGAATCAACGTTCGGATCTTTCGCGTGCCGCGACGAGATCTCGCCGACCAGCTTGTCTGTTTCGGCGAGCGGCGTGCCCGGTGGCAAGGTGACTGTCATGTCGAACCGGCCCTGCGCGAGTTGCGGGATCAGGTCCAGACCGAGCGTCGGCACGAGCAGAATGCTCAACGCAAATACGAGCGCCGCGAAGCCAAGCACGCGCCAGGGATGTTCGAGCGCTTTGGGAAGCGAGCGGTGATAGAAGCGCGCGGCGCGGTCGTAGGGTATGGTCAAACCCTGCCCGACGAAGCGCAGCGAGCGTCCGAGATATTTGCCGAAGAATCGCGACCCGACGGCGACGACCCACGCCGATGCACGCGGCATGATCTGGAACAGGAATTCGCCGATCGCGCGGAACAAGCGCGCGGGTCCGCGCAGGAAGCGGTGCTGCGGCAGCGGACGCCGCGGCGTGATGGGTTCGTCCTTGTACGCGAGCGGCGCGCGGCCACGCAACGAGGCGAGCATCGGGATCAGCGTCATCGCGACGATCAGCGAAATCAGCATCGCGAACGTGACGGTCAGCGCCTGGTCGCGGAACAACTGACCGGCGACGCCCTGGACAAACACCAGCGGAAAGAAAACGGCTACGGTCGTCAGCGTCGACGCCGTCACCGCCATGCCGACTTCGGCCGTGCCCCGCACCGCGGCTTCGACGATCGAGGCGCCCTTCTCGCGCAAGCGCGCGATGTTCTCGAGCACCACGATCGAATCATCGACCACCATGCCGGTCGCGAGCGCAAGACCGCCGAGCGACATCACGTTCAGCGAAAGATGCAACTGGCCCATGAAAAAGAACGTCGCGATCAGCGACACCGGCAGCGAGAGCGAAATGATGAACGTGCTCCACGCATGACCGAGGAAAAAGAAGATGATCAGAATAGCGAGCACGCCGCCGAGCATCGCGTCGAATTTCACCTCGCTGAGCGCATGTTCGATGAAGACCGACTGATCCTCGATCGTGGTCAGCTTCGCGCTCTTGGGCAGCGAATCCTTGAGTTTTTCCATCTGCGCGTTGACCGACTTGGCGACGCTGACGGTATTCGCATCGCCTTCCTTATAGACCGCAAGCTCGATTGCCTCGCGCCCATCGATGCGCACGATGCCTTCGCGTTCCTTGAAGCCTTGCGTGACCGTCGCGATGTCCTTCAGGCGGATCGGCACGCTGCCGTCGACCTTGATCAGGAGCTCGCGCATCTCGTCGAGATTGGTGAATTGATTGATCGTGCGCACGAGGAAACGCTGGCTGCCTTCGTCGATGCGTCCGCCCGAAGCGTTGACGTTCTCGTTTTTGAGCCGCGTGATGACCTCGTTGATATCGAGACCAAGCCGCGCGAGTTGCTGCTGGTCGATCGAAACATCGATCTCATCCTCGAGACCGCCGCCGACCTTGACCGCGGCGACGCCCGTCACGGGTTCGATGCGTTTCTTGAGATCGTCGTCGGCGAAGCGGCGCAGCTGCTTGAGCTGGATTTCGCTGGTTGCCTTGTCACCCTCGGCGGTAAGGCCGAAACGGATGATCGGGTCGGTCGAAGGGTTGAAGCGCAACAGCAGCGGTTTCTTCGCTTCGAGCGGGAGCTGCAACGTGTCGAGCTTGTCGCGAACCTCGAGGCTCGCCATGTCCATGTCGGTGCCCCACGCAAACTCGAGCACGACATCCGACTGCCCGGTGCGCGAAACCGAATGCACCTTGCGCACGTTCTTGACCACGCCGACGGTTTCCTCGACCGGCTGGCTGATCAGGTTTTCGATTTCGAGCGGCGCGGCGCCTTCGTATTCGGTGCGCACGGTCAGTGTCGGATACGAAAGATCAGGCAGCAGGTTGACCTTGAGACCGGAAAGACCAATGACTCCGAACAGCACCATCGTCAGCGTCAGCATGCCGACGGTGACGCGCCGGCGCGTGGCCAGCTCGGGCAGGCTCACTTCGCGGGCTCCGATGTCTTGGCGACGGCTGCGACCGGCGTAAGCACCGTGACTTCGGTGCCGTCGCGAACGGCATTACGGCCGATGGTGATCACGCGGTCGCCGTCGGCGAGACCTTCGCGCACTTCGACGTGATCGCTCTCGGCGTATCCGGTTTTGACGACACGGCGCTTGGCGATGAAGACCGGAGTCGGCGGCTTCGCATTTTCTGCGGCGACGGCTTCGCCCGGCTTGCCTTTCGGCGCGTCGGCGGCGGGTTTCTTCGGCGGCGCGGGTTCGATCACGAACACGGCGCTTTCGCCGTCTTCCTCGACGAGCGCCGAACGCGGAACGACGAGCGCGTCGTGGCGCTGGTCGTAGACAACGTCGATGCGTCCGAACATGCCGGGCTTCAGCGTCTTCGTCGAATCGCGGAATTCGCAGGTCGCACGGAACGTGCCGCTCGCGGCGTCGACGACGGGCGCAATGCGCGCGACGGAGCCTTCGAAGTTCCGCTCGGGCAACGCATCGACGCGAAGATGCACCGGCTGACCGGACTTCAGCGTGTCGAGATCGCGCTCGGGTACATTCAAGACCGCTTGCAGCGGGTCCATGTCGACGATCTGGAACAACATCTGATTGACGGTCACGAGATTGCCAACCTTGACCGAACGCTTGGCGATGACG
>DASYJJ010000286.1:0-9174 GCA_035996605.1 Rhodanobacteraceae bacterium | reverse complement strand
CGCGCTCGATGCCACGAGCGGTCTCGCTGTCTGGTTTTGGGGCATCGGCTGCGTCGCGCTCGTTGTCGGTTTAGTCCCGTTCGCCTTGCGTCGGCGCGAACGCTGGCCGCGCGCACTGATCGCGGCAGTACTGGTGCAATTCGCTACGATCGAAACGATGATCCTCGGCAAGCAGCATTTCGGACGGCTGCGTCCGCAAGAAGTGCTTTCGACGGGCGACTGGTCCCACCTGTGGTACGCCGGCGGCAATTCATTTCCTTCCGGCCACTCGGCGTTCTATTTCGGGCTGCTGCTGCCGCTCGCCGCGGCATGTTCGATTCGCTGGCTTCGTATTTTGCTCATGGCGATTCCGGTCTACGTCGTGCTCGCGCGTATCGATCTCGCCAAGCATTTCCTTTCCGACGTGTCGGTTTCGGCGTTGATCGCGGCGATCTATGCACTGCTGTTGGCGACGTTGCTCCGGCACTGGCTGCCGCCTCCCAGGCACGGCGGAAGAGGAATTCCGACCATGCCGGCGCGTCCCGCCGCGCGTTGAGGCCGGGTCGGTCTTTCGACCGGATCACGGATGCGCGCGTCACTGGGGTGATCGGCGATGGCGGCGGCAACGTGTGACGCTTTTTCACATCCGCCACGACACGATTCGCGATCCCGCCGCGACCGTCGGCCGCTGGCACCCCGCGGAAAAAGCGCGCTGGCGCACCGCCGATGTGCAATCGCACACGCGCGCCGCCTTGGCTTGCGCTACGCTCGCCGGGCTCGTTCCTCCTCCGGATTTCCTTCATGAACGCCCAGCCCGCCGTCGCCAGCCAGACCCGCTCGTTCTCCACGATTTTCCTCATCGAACTGTGGGAGCGGTTCGGCTACTACGGCATGGCCGCCATCCTCGTCCTGTTCATGGTCGAGAAGCTCGGATTCGGCGACGACAAGGCCAATCTCGTCTGGGGCGCATTCACTGCGCTTGTCTACGCGGCGCCCGCGATCGGCGGCTGGATCGGCGACAACGTGCTCGGCACGCGACGCACGATGCCGATCGGCGCTGCGATTCTCGCGATCGGCTACCTAATGCTGTCGGTGCCGACCGACAATCTTTATTTCCTGTACGCATCGATGGGTGTCGTCGTCGTCGGCAACGGCCTCTTCAAGGCCAACGCGGCGAACATGGTGCGCCGGATCTACGAAGGCGACGACGCGAAGATCGACAGCGCGTTCACGCTCTACTACATGGCGGTCAACGTCGGCTCGACGGTGTCGATGCTGCTGACGCCGTGGATCAAGGATCACTGGGGCTGGCACGCCGGCTTCACGGTTTGCTGCGCCGGTCTCCTGCTCGGCCTCGTCAACTACGCTTTCATGGTGCGCACGTTGAACGGCATCGGCTCGCCGGTCGACGAGAAACCGGTGCGCTGGGATCGTCTGGGCATGGTGCTCGGGATCGGCTTTCTCTGCGTGTTCGTGGTTTCCTACATCGTGCAGCACATGGACATCGCGCGCCTATGCGTCTATGCGGCCGGCGCGATCGTCGCGGCGATCTTCGCGTACATGATCGCGAACGGCACGCGCAGCGAACGGGCGGGACTGCTCGCCGCGGTCGTGCTGATCATCGAGACGCTGCTGTTCTTCATTTTCTACGGCCAGATGTCGACCTCGCTGACGCTGTTCGCGCTGCGCAACGTCGATCTCGATCAACACCTCTTCGGCATGACGCTCTTCACCTGGTCGCCCGGCCAGTATCAGGCCTTGAATCCGATCTGGATCATGCTGCTTTCGCCGCTGCTCGCCTGGGCCTATACGCATTTCGGCAGGACCGGTCGTGATCTGCCGATCGCGGCGAAGTTCGCGCTCGGGTTCGTCGTAGTCGCGGTCGGCTTCTTCACCTTCGGCATCAGCGGCGGAACCGCGGTCAACGCGAAGATCTCGTCGTGGTACATGATCTGGGGCTACGGCTTCTATTCGCTCGGCGAGCTCCTGGTCAGCGGACTCGGCCTTGCGATGATCGCGCGCTACGTTCCCGCGCGCATGGGCGGCTTCATGATGGGCGCCTATTTCGTCGCGACGGGCATCTCGCAATATCTCGCCAGCGTCGTCGCCAACTTCGCGAGCATTCCGGAAAACCTCACCGATCCTGCCCAGAGCCTCGCGATCTATACGCACCTTTTCAACAATCTTGGCCTGCTCGCCGTCGGCGGCACCGTGCTTGCGTTCGTCCTGCTTCCGCTGATGAAACGTCTCTCGGCGACGCACAGCGCCAAGGACGACGTCGTGCATTCGGCGGCCGGCGGCTTGCGCACGGTTGCGGTCGAGGAGTGAAAGAGCGGGAATTCGGGATTCGAGATCTCAGCCCTGATCTCGAATCCGATCCTGGAATCGGATCAGCCCGACTCAAGTCACTCCGAAATCCGAAACCGTCATCCCGAATCCCGGCCGTACGTAAATCTCTGCAAAGGCGCGCAAGCGCCTGAAAAGACGCGCGTCCAGCCCCATTTCGGGCGTTATGCTTCAATCCATGAGCCGCTACCGCATCCTGCTGGCCGACGACGACCAGGAGCTCGCGCAGCTGCTGCGCGACTTCCTTACCCGCGATGGATTCGATGTCGTGCTCGCGCACGATGCCGATTCGGCAATCGCGGCGACGCGCGGCGAAACCTTCGACGCGCTCGTGCTCGACGTGATGATGCCCGGCCGTTCCGGCCTCGATGTGCTGCGCGAGCTCCGTCGCGAAGCCGCGACGCCGGTCTTGATGCTGACTGCGCTCGGCGAAGACATCGATCGCATCCTTGGTCTCGAGCTCGGCGCCGACGACTACATTCCGAAACCGTGCAATCCGCGCGAGCTCGCTGCGCGCCTGCGCGCTGTGCTGCGCCGCGCACGCGGCGAAGGCGGCGAAGCGCTGACGGATCTGCGCAACGGGCCGATCTGGTTGCGCGCCTCGTCGCGGAGCGTCACCGTCGACGACAAACCCGTCGCGCTCACCGCCACAGAGTTCGATCTGCTCGCGCTTCTCTTGCGCGAAGCCGGCCGCGTCGTCAGCAAGGAACGCATCTCGCAGAGCGTGCTCGGTCGACCGCTCGGACCCTTCGATCGCTCGATCGACGTGCACGTCTCGAACCTGCGCCGCAAACTCGGCAACACCGGCGACGGCACCTCGCCGATCACTACCATCCATCGCAGCGGATATCTGTTCCGCCAGCTCGGGGAGATGGCGTGAGCCACGCACGTGCGCCATCTCATCAGGATCGGCAAAGCGGAGCGCGCTGTCGCACCACGCTTGCGCCCGCCCCGATCCTCCGCGCACGCTGTCGCGGGGATTGAGGAAATTCCACGATGATGCGACGCCTCTTCTGGCGCATCTTCGCGGCATTCTGGGTCGCGACGGTCGTCGTGTTGCTCGCGTTCGCCTGGATCGCGACCAGCAACTTCGAGACCGAAAAAATCCCCGGACTCGGCGTCACGCGCCTGCAGGCGATGATGGACGATGTTCTGTCGCGCACGTCGCACGAGCTTCGTCACAACGGCGAGGACGAAACGCGCCGCTGGCTGCGCAGCGCATCGGAGTCGGCTCCGATCGGCATCTACGTCTTCGACTCGAGTGGCAACGAAATGCTCGGGCGCTCACCGCCGGCGGCAATCAGCGATGCTGCGGGCGATGTGTTCAGCGAGGCCGAAGACCTTCCGGACGATGGTTCGTTGTTGCCGACTCACGACAGCGAGCGCATGCGCGCGCGCGCGATCAGAACCAAAGACGGGCACCTCTACAGCGCGGTCGCGACCCTCGAAGGCACGTTCTTCACCCGGCTCATCTTGCGGCGTCCGCGCGCGTTCTGGTCCAACATCCTCGCCGGAATAATGGTGAGCGCCGTGTTCAGTCTGCTGCTCGCCTGGTATGTCGCCGCGCCGCTCACCCAGATCCGCGACAGCACGCGGCGATTCGCCGAAGGCGAGCTCGATGCGCGCGTCGGCAAGCTCCGTTTCGGACGCAGCGCCGAAATGACGGCGCTTGCGTGCGAGTTCGACAACATGGCCGCGCGCATCAAGGCGCTGATCGACAGCCATCGCAGGCTCGTTCGCGATGTCTCGCACGAGTTGCGCTCGCCGCTTGCGCGCATGCGTGTCGCGCTCGAGCTCGCACGCGATGGCGACGAAGCGCAGGTGCACGCCTCGCTGGATCGCATCGAAAGCGAATCCGCGAGGCTCGAGACGATGCTGTCGCAGGCGCTGGAGTTGTCGCGACTCGAGACGCAGCAGCGCGCCGCGCAGGACACCGTCGCGCTCGATGAGCTGCTGGAGGATGTGATAACCAACGCCGACTACGAAGGCGCGCCGCGCGGCCGCAAGGTCGTGCTCGCAGACTGCGAACGACAAATGCTTTCCGGCTCGCGCGACGCGTTGTACAGCGCGTTCGAAAACGTGATCCGCAACGCGCTCGCCTACACGCAGGACGGCACCACGGTGACCGCGCGCCTGCTGCACGATCCGCGCGACGCGCGCTACGTTCTGATCAGCGTGCGCGATCACGGCCCGGGCGTTCCGGAAGGCGAACTCGTGCGCATTTTCGAACCGTTCTACCGCACCGACTCCGCGCGTACGCGATCGAGTGGCGGGACGGGGCTTGGCCTCGCGATTGCGCGGCGCGCCGTCGAATGGCACGGCGGCAGCATCGTCGCGCGCAACGCGCAAGGCGGTGGCCTCGAGGTCACGATCCGGTTGCCGACGACGTTTCCCGCCGCATCGCCGCAGCGCGTCTGACAAAGTACGTCGCGCTCGGGCGTACCGCGATTTTTGCGTTTCCGAGAGCGCGAAACGCGCGACAGATCCAACGTACGCCGCAGAGAAAACTTGCTTCGCGATCCAGTGTGCCCGGTTGTTTCGATCCTGCTTTTCCCGCCCATTGACGGCGAACGATGAACACCGCGACGACGCAACGAACCGGATTCCACAACGCCCGCGAGCTCACCTGGACGCTCGCGTGGCTGCGCCTGTGCGCCGTCGCGGGACAAGCACTCACCGTGGCCGTCGTGGCGTACGGTATGCAGTTGCCGATACCCCTCCCCGGCCTTGCGCTTGGAATCCTCGCGCTGCTCGTGTTCGCAGCGCTCGTGTTCTGGCGGCTGCGCCGGCCGTGGCCGGTGAATTCGATCGAAGCCGTTCTGCATATCGCGGTCGATATCACTGCGCTCACGTGGCTCTTGCATCTGACCGGCGGCGCGACCAATCCGTTCGTTTCGCTGCTCGTGCTGCCGATCACGCTCGCGGCGGCGGCATTGCCGCTGCGTCATGTCGCAATCGTCGCGTTACTCGCCGCGGCGTGCTACATCGTGTTGATTCCATGGCACGTTCCATTGCCGGTTTTGCGCGAGCCTGGCGACGGAGACTTCAACCTGCATGTTCTCGGACAGGCGATCAATTTCGTGATCATGGCGGCCGCACTTGCGTTCTTCGTCACGCGACTCGCGCGCATGTTGCGCGCGCGCGAGAACGAGGTTCAGCGTGAACGCGAGCGCGCGCTCCGCGACGAAGGCATCCTAGCCATCGCGACGCAAGCCGCTGGCGCGGCGCACGAGCTCAACACGCCGTTGTCGACGATGCGCACGTTGCTTGCCGAGCTCAGGCGCGAACATTCCAGCGATTGCGCGCTCGCCGACGATCTCGCGCTCCTCGCCGGTCAAGCCGAACGTTGCCGCGACATCCTCCGCGAGCTCGTCGCGCTCGGCAGCCGGCAGCTGGCTGGCATGCCGCAGCGTCTCGTGCTGGCCGAATTCGTGCGCAGCTGCGAAGCACAGTTCCACCTGCTGCGACCCGAGATCGATCTCGCCATGTCGATGGAAAGCGATGCGAGTGCGCGCGAGATCGAAGCCGAGCCGAGCCTTCGCCACGCACTGATCAATCTCATCAGCAACGCCGCTGATGCTTCGCTTGCCGCCGGCACCGCGCGTGTCGAAGTGCGTATCGCGGCGAACGCCGAGCAGGTCGAGTTCGGCGTGCGCGACTTCGGCGCGGGCACCGAGGCCGATCTCGTTGCGCGCTCGGCTTTCCAGTCCGGCAAGCGCGATGGTCTTGGACTGGGCCTTGCGCTTGCGCATGCGACCGCGGAACGGCTCGGCGGTGAGCTGCGCGCCGAGCTTCAGCCCGATCGGGGACTTCTGCAGCGACTGCGCGTGCCGCTGCGGGCGCGCACAGCTAACCCATCGCGGGGCTCGTAGGCGACAATCGACGCGACACGATCCGGATACGCACATCCGATGAGTCAAAGCGAAACTGCAGAGCGCGTTCTCTTGATCGACGACGACGAAGTGTTCGTGCGCGTGCTCGCGCGTGCGCTCGGCGCGCGCAGCCTCAGCGTCGCTACGGCCGGCAATCGCACCGATGCACTGGCAAGAGCGCGCGAGCTGCGCCCGGACTACGTCGTACTCGATCTCAAACTCGGCGACGACAACGGCCTTGCGTTGATCCCGGAGCTTCTGGAGCTTGATCCCGACGTACGCATCCTGTTGCTGACGGGATATGCGTCGATCGCGACGGCGGTCGAGGCGATCAGGCGCGGCGCGTGGGATTATCTCGCCAAGCCCGTCGATGCCGACCAGGTCGTGCAGGCAATCCGCAGCCGCGCGCACGCCGCGGGCGAGCCCGAGTCTTCGGTATTCGCGGCGCCGCCGCTCAAGCGTCTGGAGTGGGAGCACATCCAGCGCATGCTCGCTGAATGCGACGGCAACATTTCCGAAGCTGCGCGCAGGCTCGGCATGCATCGCCGGACATTGCAGCGCAAGTTGTCGAAACGGCCGGTGCGAGAAGCGGGAACCGGTTGAGCGTTCCGCGACACGGCGCCGTTCGCGCAATTCGCGAACCGATTTGATTGAAGCGCGCTAGCTGCGCTTCGCCAGAAACAGTCCTGCGATCATCAAGGCGATACCCGCCGCGCGAGCCCATGAGAGCGACTGCACGGGCGCGCCGAACAACCCGAAGTGATCGATGACGACCGCAGCGAAAATCTGCCCGGTCACGATGAAGCAGATCGCATTGCCGACGCCAAGCCGCGGCGCCAGGAACGTGATCGACAAGACGTACGTCGCGACGATGATTCCACCGAGATAGCCGTAGAAAGGCGCGGTGCGCAGCGCCGACGCCGTCGGGGCTGGAGCCTGCGTGATCAGGAGCCATGCGAACACCACGACGAGGCTGATCGCGAACAGGATCAGCGACGCGTAGGAAATCCCACCGAGCGCCTTGCTCATCGCGGCGTTCGTCGCGGCCTGGATCGGAATCAGCGCGCCGACGATCAGCGCAAACGCGGCAAGCAGCCAGAAGCGTGTTGGCATTTCTAGTCCTCCGATTGCCGGCCAACCGTCGTCGCAGCGAAAGCCGGACCCATTTGCTTGTTGGTGGTCAAAGCGAGATAGGTCCCGGCTTTCGCCGGGACGACGGGAGGAAACTCACCCGCCCACGCTTGCGTTTTCACTCCGCGAGGATCGCAATATGCGTCTTGCCGTCGCGATCGACCCATCCGCGATACATGCCATCGGTGCTGAACGGCGTGGCGAAGTTCCCTTGCGCATCGAGTGCAATCACGCCTCCGTCGCCGCCGAGTTTCGGAATCACATCCATGACCACTGCGCGCGCGGCTTCGGCGATGGATTTTCCCGCGTATTCGACGCGCGCACAGATGTCGTGCGCCGCGGTCGCACGAATGTAGAACTCGCCCCAGCCTGTCGCGGACACGGCGCAATGCGCGTCCGCATAGGTGCCGGCGCCGATGATCGGCGAATCGCCGACGCGGCCCCAGCGCTTGTCGGTGATGCCGCCGGTCGAGGTCGCGGCGGCGAGCCGGCCGTCCTTGTCGAGCGCGACAGCTCCGACCGTGCCGTAGTGGATCGCGGGATCGATCGTCGATGCGTGCTTGGCGCTTTCGACTTTCAGCGCATCCTGCAGCTCCTGCCAGCGCTCTTCCGTGCGGAAATACGACGGATCGACCAGCTCGATGCCGACGGATTTCGCGAAGGCCTCGGCACCATCGCCGATCAGCATCACGTGCGGCGATTTTTCCATCACTGCGCGCGCGAGCAGAATGGGATTTTTCACGCGGTGCACGGCGGCGACTGCACCCGCGCGCAACGTCGAGCCGTCCATGATTGCGGCGTCGAGCTCGTTGACGCCATCGTGATTGAAAACTGCGCCCTTGCCGGCGTTGAAGCGCGGCGAGTCTTCGAGCAGCACGATCACGCGGCTGACTGCATCGAGACTGCTGCCACCGCTCTTCAGCACTGCATAGCCTGCCGTGAGCGCGACTTCGAGATCCGCGCGGACCAGCTTTTCCTTTTCCGGCGTCAGGTTCTTGCGGATGACGCCGGCGCCGCCGTGGATGACGAGCACGGGCGTAGCCGCCATGGATGCATTCCAGATCAGCGCGGTGGCGAAGACGATACAACGGAAAAAGCGCACGAATCGATCCCGTACTGAAGACGCGTCGATTATAGCGACGCACCGCGCTGGCCCGGCAGGCGGACTCTGCCGAATTGCACGCTGCCCACGCCGACGTTTTTCAGAGCCGCTGCGTTTCGGGAAACAGCACGCTGACCGTGGTGCCGACGCCCTGCTGGCTCGACATTCCGACTTCCCAGCCGAAGCGGTCGGCGAGTCGCTTGACGATCGTGAGGCCGATGCCGTGTCCGCTGCCGCGGCCCTGGTCGCCGCGGAAGAACGAGACGAAGGCGCGCTTCAACTCCTGCTCGCTCATGCCCGAACCCGTGTCGCGCACGACGACGCGGTCCGCTTCGACCGTCACCGTGACGCGCCCGCGATCGGTGTACTGGCACGCGTTGCGGATCAGGTTGCCGATGAGCACGCTGAACGCGCGCGGTGACGAATACAGCACAAGCTCGGCGCGCTCCTCGCGCAGGATGTGCACCGGCTTGCCGTTGCAGAGCGGCTCTGCGCGCTCGATTTCGTCGCGCACGGCGTCGTTGATGCTGAACTCTTCCTCGGGCAGGCCCGCGTCCGATTCGCGCGCGAGAATCAGGAACGAATCGATCAGCGATTCCATGTCGCGCACCGAACGAAGAATCCGCTGCGCCGCACGCTGCGTGAACGGCGGCGAATCATCGTCGGTCAGCATGTCGGCCGACGCCTTGATGACCGTCAGCGGCGTGCGCAGCTCATGGCTCGCATCGCGCGTGAACGCGCGCT